>CAJVYZ010000115.1 GCA_913009915.1 uncultured Gemmatimonadota bacterium
TGTGTTTTTTTTTTTTTTTCAAGCAGAAGACGGCATACGAGATATATCAGTGTGACTGGAGTTCAGACGTGTGCTCTTCCGATCTAACGCGGCACCATCGAGCACCCCATGGAAGGCGATCCCCACCAGACCCAGCACCAGCGCGACGTTGTGGAACCGGTGCTCGCTGCCGCGAAAGACGTGTTCCGACAGCGTCGGCCCCAGCGCGCCGGCCACCACCCAGAGGAGGGCGTACCAGCCGCCGTTTGCCACCGACCCGGGGAGGATGAGAAACAGCACCATGCCGGAGATGGCCACGAACACGAAGCCGTCGACCACCGACGACAGGGCGTGTCCCTGGCTCCACAGGCGGTAGAGCCAGGGACCCAATAACAACGTGGCGATACTCAGCAGCAGCAAGATCATGTAACCTTCTCAGGCACGGCACGAAAACCAGATTCTAATCGATCACCGACCGTAAGACGAACCACGACCCCATGCCAACCGGCGAAGGATGCTATGCTCACCGTCCTGATGGCCTTGCAGATTGCCGCGCTCGACCCCGGGGGACCACCTCCGGTCCACGATGCCCTGCACTACCACGTCGACATCGTCCTGCCGGACACGGGGCATACCCTGGAGGGTCGTGTCACCACCACCTGGGTCCTCCGGGGATCCGACCCGTTGCGGATCGATCTCGACAGCGCCATGAAGGTCACCCGAGCCACCATCGGCACCAGAGACATCATCTGGGACCGGGACGGCAACGCGGTCATCATCTACCACGGCGGTGAGCGCGGAGACACCATTCACACCACCCTCCAGTACCGGGGTGTGGTACACGACGGTCTGATCATCGAGTACCCCGGCGGATCCCCGCGGTACTTCGCCGACAACTGGCCCAACCGGGCCCGGCGCTGGTTCCCGGCCCAGGACCATCCGTCGGACAAGGCGTCCGTTACCTTCGTCGTCGACGCGGGGCCGGCGACTGAGGTCATCGCCAACGGCGACCTGGTGAGTGTGGATACGCTGGAGAACGGTCGGGTCCGGTGGACCTACCACGAGACCGCGGCTATCCCGGTATACGCCATGGTCATCGGTGCCACGGACTTCAGCGTGACCGACTTCCCGGAAGCCGGCTGCGCCCAGAAGTGCGTGCCCCTGTCGGTGTGGACCTATCCGGCGGACTCGGCGTATGCCGTGAGCGGACCGTTTCGGCGGATCGGCAGCATGGTGGACTATTTCAGCGACCTCATCGGTCCGTTCCCGTACGGCAGCCTGGCGCACGTGCAATCGTCGACCATTTTCGGCGGCATGGAAAACGCCACGGCCATCTTCTACAGCTCCGCGGCGATTGGCGAACGGCGACTGTCCGAGCAGACGGTAGCCCACGAAACGGCACACCAATGGTTCGGCGATGCCGTCACCCCGCGGGACTGGAACCACCTGTGGTTGTCCGAGGGGTTTGCCACCTACCTAGCCGCCCTGTGGCAGGGGCATGCCGACGGGCCCAACGCCTTCTACGGATCGATGGATCTGGCGCGCGCCCGGGTCGTCTCCTCGCTCACCTCGGTGGCACCCATTCTGGCAGACACGTTGCCCGACAACCTCCTTACGCTCCTCAACAGCAACAATTACCAAAAGGGGGCATGGACGCTGCACAGCCTTCGGGGTCTGGTGGGCGATTCGGCCTTCTTTGCCGGGCTCAGGGCCTTCTACCACCAATACCGTAACGGCACGGCGGTGACCGCCGACTTCGTGGCGGTCATGGAGACTGTGTCGGGACAAGACCTTGGGTGGTACTTCGACCAGGCCCTACGCCTTCCGCGGTACCCGCGCGTGTTTGTGAACTGGTCGTATGACGCTGCATCCCAGGAACTGACGCTGAGAATCACCCAGCAACAACGCGGGGCGTTCTACCGCCTGCCGGGACTGGAGCTGGCCTTAGACGACCGGACAATCGTCATTGACGTCGACGGCCCGGAAACGGAAGTCGTGATACCGGACGTTGCCCAAGCGCCGGGTAACATCGTGATCGACCCGCGTGTGTGGTGGTTGCTGGAGCGGCACGTACAGGAGTAGCAGCGCCACGCCCCTCCGTGGGTTTCCGGCTAGCCAGGCCGGTAGACACCCCAGACATCCCGCAGAACGTCGCTGATCTCACCCAAGGTGGCCCGAGCCCGGACGGCCTCGAGGATGAGCGGCATCAGGGCGCCGGTTCCGCCCGCCGCCGTCTTCAGGTCGGCGAGCGTCGAGCCGGCCGCCGCGGCGTCTCGCGTCAGCCGGGTTTGCTCGAGCCGGTCTTGCTGGCGTCGTGCCAGCTCGCCAAAATCCACACTGGCGACAACCGGCGGTGAGGCATCGTCGGTGAATCGGTTGACCCCGACGACCACCGTGTCCCCCGACTCCTGCCGCTTGAGCTGAGCGTAGGCGCTGCGAGCGATGGCCTCCTGGAAGAAGCCCTGCTCGATGGCGCGCCCGGCGCCCCCGATGGCGTCGACTTCTTCGACCAGCGCCAGCGCCTCCCGCTCGATCGTGTCCGTCAGGTGCTCCACGTAGTAGCTGCCACCGAGCGGGTCTACGGTCTCCGTCATACCCGATTCGTGGGCCAGGATCTGCTGCGTTCTGAGCGCGAGCGTGGCCGCCTCAGCCGTGGGGAGGGTGAACGCCTCGTCGTAGCCGTTGGTGTGTAACGACTGGGTCCCGCCCAGCACTGCGGCCAGCGCCTGCACGGTGACACGGACGACGTTGTTCAGCGGCTGTTGTGCCTGTAGCGTCACCCCACCCGTTTGGGTGTGGAACCGCAGCCGGGCGGTGTGGTCGTCGGCCTTGAATCGCTCGCGCGCCAACCGGGCCCATAGCCGCCGTGCGGCGCGGAACTTGGCGGCCTCTTCGAACAGATCGTTGTGGGCGGCAAAGAAAAAGGAAAGACGGGGGCCGAACGCGGCGAGAGGCACACCGGCGTCGAGGGCACGCTGGACGTACTCCAAGGCGTTAGCCAGGGTGAACGCGACCTCCTGCACCGCGGTGGCTCCCGCCTCGCGGATGTGGTAGCCGCTGATGGAAATGGGATTGAACCGCATGTCGTGATCGCTGACGAAACGAAACACGTCCGTCACCAGCCGGAGCGACGGTTCGGCGGGGTAAATGTAGGTGCCCCGTGCCACGTACTCCTTCAGAATGTCGTTCTGCACCGTTCCCCGGAGCGCCGTCCGCGACACGCCGTGCTCCTCGCCCACCACCACGTACATGGCCAAGAGGATCGCGGCGGTCGCGTTGATGGTCATCGAGGTGGATACCTGATCGAGCGGGATGTCGCGGAACAGCATCGCCATATCGTCGACCGTATCGATGGCGACGCCCACGCGGCCGACCTCGCCGGCGGCCAACTGGTGATCCGAGTCGTACCCCATCTGGGTCGGGAGGTCGAAGGCGGTCGACAGGCCGGTCTGTCCCGCCGCGAGCAAGCGTCGAAACCGTACGTTGGTCTCTTCGGCGGTGCCGAACCCGGCGTACTGTCGCATGGTCCACGGACGGGTGGTGTACATCGTGGGGTAGACGCCCCTCGTATAGGGGAACGTCCCGGGTTCGCCCAGATCAGCCCGGCCACCGTCTTCCGGTCCGTAGACGGGCTTCTGTGGGGCGCCATCCGCCATCAGGCATCGTCTTCGGTGAGGATAGTCCTGACAAACTCCACATCATCGCGCGACCCGATGACGAGCGGCGTTCGTTGGTGGAGGGACTCGGGCACAATGTCGACGATCCGTGTCACCCCGTCGGTGGCGGCTCCCCCGGCCTGTTCGACCAGGAACGCCATCGGATTGGCCTCGTACAGCAGCCGAAGCTTGCCGTTGGCATACTTGGTGTCGGCCGGGTACATGAACACGCCGCCGTTGATCAGATTGCGATGGAAGTCCGCCACGAACGACCCGATGTAGCGGCTGTTCTTCCCCACGATACGCTCCGGCAAGTCACCGTGGAAGCCACGAACGGCTGTCTGAACGCCACGATCCCAACGCGCAAAATTGCTCTCATTGACGCTGTAGTACTTACCGACCGCCGGAATCTTGATGGCCTCGTGAGACAACACAAACTCGCCGATGGTGGGATCGAGGGTGAATCCGTGCACACCCTGGCCGGTGGTGTATACCAGCATGGTGCTCGAGCCGTACATCATGTAGCCGGCCGCCACCTGCTTGCTACCTGGCTGGAGCAGGTCCTCGAGCGTGCCCTGGCCGTCCTGCGTCACCCGGCTATAGATGCTGAATATGGTCCCCACCGATGAGTTCGAGTCGATGTTGGAGGAGCCGTCGAGGGGATCGAACACGACCACGTAGCGCCCGATCGGCCAATCGGGAGGGATCGGGATGGGGCCTTCGTCCTCTTCGGATGCCATCACCGCGACCCGCCCGGTGTGCCCCATGGCATTCTTGATGGCCTCGTTGGCAAAGACGTCGAGCTTCTGCTGCTCCTCGCCCTGTACGTTGACGTTGTCGGCCGAGCCAAGGATGTCGACCAGCCCCGCCCGGCGAATCGCCGCGGCGATGACCTTGGCCGCCAGGCACATATCGTACAACAGGGTAGACAGCTCACCCGTAGCCTCGGGGACTTCCTTCTCCCGCTCGAGAATGAACCGCTCGATAGTCCGTACACCGCTGTCAGCATCCACCTGATCGCGCTCCATGTGGGGGTGGGATGGCTTCAATCAATAATGAATAATGAATAATGATTGCCAGTGAATCATGAATAATGAATTGAAGTCCAGAATTTCAATATTCATCATTCTCGTGGCATTCAATATTCGCGGCGTTCAATTCATTCGTGGCGTTCAATTCTGCTGCTGCAACCGAGGACGTGGTCACTGCACGGCCGTGCCGGATTCCCGACGCCCACGCCCGGTCACAGTGAAGGTCCGACCGTCCGTCCGAATGGTAATATGCCCCTCCCGGTCGGTCCGCCAGATGCTCACGCCATGCCGGTCGAGCCGCTCGAGAGCCTCTGGCGCCGGATGCCCATAACGGTTCCGGCCTACGCTCACGATCGCGGTGCTGGGGGCAAGTGCCTCGAGCCACGCCTCACCTGTCGATCCCTTCGATCCATGGTGGCCGACCTTCAACACCTCCACCCGCCCGATCCGGCCCCGCAGTGCCAGTTCGGCCGGGAATCCGATGTCACCCGCCAACAGTGCGTCGAATAGACCATACCGCACCAGCAGCACGATCGAGTCTTCGTTGATGTCTTGGCCCCACTGTGCCCAAGTCGTATCGGGGTGGACCACTTCGAAGATCACACCATCGATTACGAAACGGTCGCCGGCACGGCCGGGTCGCCACGGAATGCCCCCGGCCACCAGTTCGTCCAGAAAGGCGAGGTACAATGGAGACTCGGGAGCACCGCCCGGCTCCAACACTAGTCCCGTGGGGACAGCCCGCACGATGCTCGGAATGCCACCCAGATGATCGGCGTCTGCGTGGGTCACCACCACCGCGTCAAGCCGCCTGACACCATGACGACGGAGAAAGGGAACGACGGTGCGCTGCCCGGCATCCCACCGTCCGGTGCGCGGACCGCCGTCCACCAACACCCAGTGGCCACCGGGCGTCCTGATGGCGATCCCGTCACCCTGCCCTACATCCAGAAAATGTAACGCCACATCGGCCCCCCCGGCAGGAGCACCGCTCGGCCACAGCAATACCATCCACGCCGCGCCTGCCACCAGCCACAACGCCCGGCGGGCCGACTCGCGTGAGGTATTGCGCCGCCCCATCAGCCACAGTGCCAACGCGAGGACGCCCAGCCACGGCAGTCCCGCGGGCCAGCCGGCCGCGGTAACGATGGCGCCTCCGGGCACGGCTGACCCCCACCGGGCCAACCATGTCAGTCCGGCCAGCAACACCCCTCCGCTGGTGGCGAGTGCCTCGCCGAGTAGCGGTACCGCGGGCGTGAGGAGCACGCTGCCGAACACCGCCGGGAGGGCGATGGCCACCAGCGGCATCGCCACCACGTTCAGCACGATCCCGGTAAACGAGACGGTGCCGAACACCGCCGCCGTGACCGGGGCCGTGGCCAGCGTGGCGCCGAGGGAGGCCGCCACGGAGCGCACCACCCAGCCGCCCCCCAAGGTCCTCCGTCCCCAGCGCTCGAAGGTCATGACCCCGGTGAGCGCCACCACCGACAGCCAGGCACCCACCTGCACCACGGTCCACGGCTCCACCAAGAGGAGGATCAACGCCGTCACCGCCAGGATCGCCCCGGACGACACGTTGCGCTGTCGTAGCCGGCTCCCCATCACCAGTACCGCGAGTACCGCCGCCCTGGTGGCTGCGGGTGGCCACCCGAGGAGCGCGACGTACGCCGTCACCGCTGCCGTGGTGACCCCGAACGTGGCCGGCCGGCCCAACCGGAGGAGACGACACGCCAGCACGATCCATAGGGCCACGACCCCGACGTGGAACCCCGAAATCGCCAACAGGTGGACCAACCCGGCTCGCACGAAGGCCTCCCGGACCGCCGGATCGAGCCCGTCTTTCCGATTGAGCACGAGGGCGTTGACGATGGCGGCGCGCGGGCCATACAGGTCGGCTACGGTGTGCATGATCCAGCGGCGCAACCGGACCATGGCGGCCGGCTCCTGCAATACCTCGAGGACGTCCTCGACCACGAGCGTCCCGGCGCCACGGCCAAAGACACCCTGCCGGGGAATCCACCGCACGACGGCACGTACCCGTCCCTGCCGTTCGAGAGCCCGCTCGGGCCAGCGACCCGACACCACGCCGGAACAGGGGAATCCGGGAAGCCTGAGTCGTACTCGCGTGTGGTGTTCGCGCGCAGGGTCCGCCGGTTCGACGACCAGCTCCTGGCGGCCCGCTGAGAGGCGGGTGCGGCAACTGTAGGCTTCGCCGGCTCCGGCAATCGCGCCGGTGATTGCGCCCAGCGTCATCAGGGCGACTCCGGTTGCGGCCCGGGCACGGCGCCGAAGCACCAACCCCAGGACCGCTGCGACCCACAGCGTAGCCCAAAAATGCAAGAGGCCGGCAACGAGGCCGGCCCCGAACAGGAGCACGATGGCAACGGGCCGGTGCCGGATCACACCGGCCCACCGGTCAGAGGAGTTGTGGCTTGGTCTTTCCGCAGCGAGGTGCGGAGGCGACCTTCTTGAACCCGTCCATCATGGTAACGTCGATGGTGGCGCGCATCTGATCTTTGTCGAGGTTGAATTCCGTCACGACCTTGCCCTCTGTCGTGGCGACGTACCGGGCGGGTAGCCGGTTCAGGGCGAACACCAGCACATCGGCCCGGCAGGTGTCGCAGCCGCAGAATTTGGGAAAGTGGCCGGCGAGGTTGTTGTAGGCCTCGATGACATGCTCTTCGACCATGTTTCGGAGAACGATTCCAGTCATAGGACAGCCAGTTGTGGCGCCGTGATGGCCCCGGTGAAAGTGAATCCGGTGGTGCCTGTGAGTTGGACCTGGTGATACTCACCGATATCGGACCGGGGCACGTCGACCAAGACCATGAGATTGGTGCGTGTCCGGCCGAGCATGAAGTTACCGTGCTTGGCGGGCCGTTCCACCAGGATCTCGTGGGTAGACCCGATACGCGCGAGGTGCTTACGGCGAACCACGCCCCGCACCGTCTCGATAAGCTGTTCCAGGCGTGTCTGGAGATCGGAAGAGCGTCGTGGAGGGAAAGAGTGTAGATCTCGGTGGTCGCCGGATCATTAAAAAAAAAAAAAAACAAGAAAGAAAAAGAAAAAATAGAATTTATCCTAGATCTAGTACTCTACGGCACATAATCTATCCTTGTCTTCC
>CAJVYZ010000116.1 GCA_913009915.1 uncultured Gemmatimonadota bacterium
AGGAGTATGATGAGATGGATGGCGAGACATGAAGGCAAGATCACCGTAGGTTGTAATGAGCAAGAGCATATAAGAGTGTAAGGATTTTTTTTTTTTTTCAAGCAGAAGACGGCATACGAGATATATCAGTGTGACTGGAGTTCAGACGTGTGCTCTTCCGATCTCTCGGTCCCAGCTCCACCCGGGCCAAGTCGCGGAGTTTTACCAGGCTGCCGTTCAGGTTGGCCACGGTGATGTCGGCGAACTGCGCGGGGGTCTTGAGCTCTCCCAGCGAGCGGACGGTGAACTCCCGCTGGCTGGACTCGATTCGGCCCGAAGGGATTTCCACGTTGCGTGACCGGATGGCTTCTTCCACGTCCTGCACAGTCAGCCCGCGCGCGGTCAGGGCCGTGGGCGACAACCATACCCTCATGGAGTACCGGCGCTCGCCCGCGATGAACGCCCGCCCGACACCAGGAATCGTCTGCAATCGCGTCTTCACGATCCGGTCGCCGATGTCCGACAACTGGAGGAGGCTGTAGCCCTGGCCCGAGAGCGCCAGCCAATAAAACGGTTGCGCATCGGCGTCCTGCTTGGCCACGACCGGCTCGAGGACCTCCCGGGGAAGACGGTTCCTGACCCGGGCGACCTTTTCCCGAACGTCCTGCGCGGAAATTTCGATATCCCGATCCAGGGTGAACTCGAGAGTGATGTTGCTGCTCTGCTCACCACTGATGCTGGTGAGTGTCCGCAGACCCTCGAGCGTGGCCAGCTCCTCTTCGAGGATATCCGTTACCGCCGATTCGACCACCCGCGGGTTGGCCCCAGGCAGGATGGTCGACACCGAAACGATGGGGGGGTCGATATCGGGAAATTCCCGAACCGAAAGCCGGTTGTACGAGATGACCCCGAAGAGCACCAAGGCCAGGCTCATCATGGTGGCGAGCACCGGCCGTTGTATGGAAATGTCGGAGAGAATCACGGTATCTGTTTCCGTCCTGCTGTTACGGAGGAGCCCACTAACAAGCGTCTCCCAGAGAGAGGGCCGCTGACTCCGTAGACATACGGAGATTTCTCCCTAGGAGTTACGAGTCCCCTATCGGCTGCCTGACCAAGTCCGCGGCGGCTCTAGATCTTCGACCGCCTTGCTACACATCAGGTTACAGCACCCAGTCAGGACGCGGTGCCTGGCCCGCCGGGTTCTCGAGCACTCTAGCGTCGGGAGACCGAGAAACCAGGGAGTCATAATGTATCCGGGATGTAGCGGACCGGGAGGGCCGGATGGAGGTCGGATGGGATGCCGCGGAAAGCCGGACCGGGCAGCCCGGCCTGGACGGGAGGCTTGACCTAGCCCTGGGATTTCTCCGGAAACCGGGCGTCGATCAGGGGGCCCGAGTACAGCAGGATCATGAAGTTGACCATGACGCCGATCAGCGTCGACACGAAGGCCAAGGCGGTCAGCAACATGGCGGCACCGAGGCCCGCCAGGACAATGACAATCCACTGCATAACTTGCCTTCCCGAGTAAACCTGGAAGATTGAACCGTCGTAGAGTACTCAGCCCCGGAACATCCCGCAACCAACCGGGGCCGCACCGCCCGC
Organism: uncultured Gemmatimonadota bacterium; assembly: GCA_913009915.1. Classification (GTDB taxonomy): domain Bacteria; phylum Gemmatimonadota; class Gemmatimonadetes; order Gemmatimonadales; family GWC2-71-9; genus N074bin45. Next base: position 1,582 of record CAJVYZ010000116.1, read on the forward strand.
GGTGCCCCTATCGCCCCGTCGCCGGAGGAAACCATGCGAACCGCTGCCTGTATTGCCACCACGCTGCTGTTGGGAGCCGCCGTGCTCCCGGCCCAGGAAAATGACCCCGATCGTGGAGTGGCCGGTGGAGGTGACCTCCCCGCCGGTTGGAGCCTCCGGACAGACAAGGGCACTCGAGCGGATCAGGTCAAGTTCGTCGCCATGGGTCAGGGGTACCACATAACCCTGGGGCCCCGCACCATTTTCTATCGGGAGACGGATGCCGCCTACGGATCCTATACCGTTACCGCCACCTTCAGCCAGACGGAAGGGCCCCGCCATGCAGAGGCGTACGGCCTCATCCTCGGTGGCTCGAGCCTCCAGGATGACGACCAGCAATACAGCTACTTCCTGATCCGAGGGAACGGACAATTCCTGATCAAGAACCGCTCCGGGTCGAAAACCTCCTCGGTGAGTGGCTCCTGGACAGCCCACTCGGCGATTCAGGCTCAGGATGCCTCCGGCAAATGCAGCAACAAGCTTTCGGTGGAGGTGGGAGACGAACAGGTGCGATTCCTGATAAACGGCGAGGAGGTATACAGCGGGTCTGTCGACCAGTTCCAGGTCGAGGGGATCGCCGGGCTGCGGGCCAATCACAACCTCGACCTCCACATCGAAGGATTTGCGGTGGAGCCAAGCTAGCGGTTGGCAGCCTGATTCCGCTGGGCTTCCGGGATATGATTCTCGAGAGCCCGGCGGGCCGCCTCGCGGACCTCTCCCCGAGCGGTATTGGCGACCCGGGCCAGCGCCCGTCCCGCGCCGCGAGCTTGGCAGCCGGCCAGCGCCGCCACTGCCGCCAGGCGCTGGCCCACGGTATACCCGCGCCGCCGGAACAGGGTCCGACGAGTGGTCGCAACTGTCGAGAGAACGGTGGCGGCTTCATCCGAACATATTGCTCCCAACACCTCGATCATGGCGGTCCTAGCGGTAGGGTCCCGCTCCCGCTCCAGGGCCTGTGCCAGTGTCATGATCACTCCCCTGGTGGACCGGCCAGCTAGGCTCACCGCCGCGGCCACCCGTACCGAGACATCCGGATCCCCCAGCGCCCGCAAGAGTGGTTCGACGGTGGAGGGCGCCTCGATGCTTCCCAACGCCACCATTATGGCCCGGCGCACCCTGGGGTCTCCGTGGTCACATTCGGCCACCAAGGCACCGACGGCGTCCGGCTTGCCCCTGCGCCCCAGCAGATCCGCCCCCAGGCGCACCTGGTGCCAGTCGGGGCTTCTCAGCAGAGCATTCACCAAGGGGTAGCAATCCGGCAACCTGGCGGCAAGGTCGCACAGAAACACCTTGGGGCCAATCGACTCGGTCTCGGTAAGGGCGTCGATCACCACCTCGGCCGCGTCGCGGCCAACCCACTCGAGCACTTGGAGGACCCGGGGGCGCTCTTCCGGTACTCTGACGGCGTGGTTGATGAACGCCCGCAGGAGGGTCGGGGACAGCATCCGTCTCCCGGCGATGGCCATCTGCCGGCGGCCCCCGCTTGAGGTCCGCCCGGCAAGGTGGGTCAGGGCCTGGGCAGCGTGCAGTGCTTCGGTCCACGACCCTCTGCGCTCGCTTTCGCGGATGGCCCGGGCAAGGTCCTGAAGCTCGTCGGCGGAGCCTGGCGGCAAGCGAGGTGCCCGATCACCATCCTGGTCGAACCCCGTGACCAGAGGAATCTCGGTGTCTTCCACCGGGCTGCCGGGCCAGGGAGGCGTGGGAGAGCGGTCGGCCATCTCACCGGGCGTAACGTCGACGACGAAAGACACTTGGACCTTGTCGCTGTCCGGAATCGGGCCGTCGTCGGCCGCAAGGGCACCGGCCAATTGCAGGAGTTCGTCGGCCGGGGCGTCGTGCCGAACCGTGATGGTTTCGACGCGACGCCGGTGCATACGGCCGAGGAGCCCCGGATCGTGGGACGCGCTCTCCAGCTCGACTCCCGCCTCCGTGACCACGCCGTCCCGGGGAATCTTCGCCCGCAGGGCACGCAGCAGTCGCTGCGTCCTGGCACCGCCATCGGGCCGAGTGCGCAAGTGGTCGATGAGGTTGGAGAACGCCTGCTCGAAGGAGGGTTTCGGGGGCACCGTTCACCTGGATGGAAGTCGTGAGCCAGGCTGAACAATCGCATGGGATAGCAAGATTGAGAAGGACCCGGACCTCGTCCGTTTGCACGGGTGAGCTGGCGGCGTTTGTTTGTGGAGATGTGGGAGCAATTCCGAACGGACGGCATGGCGGAATTGGCGCCGGCCATTCTGCAGGCCACGATCACGATGTTGCTGGTGGTGTTGTGCTGGTACCTGTACCGACGGTACCGCAAGCCGTACTTCGCCTGGTGGGCCGTGGCCTGGGCCGTGTTCACGCTCCGGATCGGGGCCATCATCACGTTCCTCAGTACCGGTCAGTCGCAGTGGCTCTACTGGCACCAGGTCATGACCGGTCTGACCGCGCTGGCGCTGCTGTGGGCGGCGCTGGTCTTCTCGCGCCAGCTCGCCTGGCGCTGGCGCTACATCCCGATCGTGTTCTTCCCGGTGGTGTGGTCGTACGTGGCGGTGTACCAACTCGACAATTTCCTGCTGGCGGCCGGGCCGGCCGTGCTGTTCCTGAGCGGTGCCACCTTCTGGACCGGGTGGGTATTCTGGCGCCAACAGCGGCTGGTCGGGGGCGCGGGCGTCGGCTTGTTGGCCTGGGGCCTGATGCTGTGGGGCATCAACCACCTCAACTATCCGTTTCTGCGGGCCCGCGGCGTTCTCAACCCGTGGAGCTATTACCTCGACATCCTTTTCGAGTTGGCGATCGGCGCGGGAATCATGATCGCCGTGCACGACGACCTCCGCCGCGGCCTGTTTGCGTTGGCCACCCTGTCGGGCGATCTCCAATCGGGCCGGGACACCGACGACGTGCTCGACCGGCTCCTGGGGCGCCCGCTGACGCTGCCGGCGGTCAACGGAACCGCCCTGTTCATGAAGCCGGACGCCGGCAATGGGCGCGGCAGGTTCGTGCGAGGGCGGGGCGCTTGCCACGACTGGGAGGGCCAAACGCCTGGAGGACAAGTGTCGTCAGCCATCGAACTTGCCATGCGGGACGGCCGGCCCCAGGTGACCTCGTCCCATTCAGCACTGGGCACGGGCCACGAATTCGGTGCCTTCCTCCCGGTGCTCAGAGGCGCCGAGGTAACCGGGGTGTTGGTGCTGGTGGGGTGCGCCCGCGACCCCTTTACCGCTCTCGACGAGGGATTCCTCGCCGCCCTGGGGCAGCAGGTCGGGGCGGCACTGGAAAACGCCGCCTTGTACCACTCGCTGCAGCAGCGGAACCAGCAACTGGCCCAACTGTCGGCGCGCATGGTAGAACAGCATGAGGAGGAGCGCAGCAGGCTACGGCGTGAACTCCACGATGAGACCGCCCAGGTCTTTTCAGCGGTTCGGATGGAGTTGGGTGTCATCCGCCAGCAGGCGACGCCGGAAGTGGCCCAGCGCCTCGATCACGTCCTGGCGCTGACCGACACCGGCATCCGTAGCATCCGGAACGTGACCCACCGGCTGCGCCCCAGCCTGCTCGACGACTTGGGGCTGGCGCCGGCGCTGCGTTCCTTGACCAGCGAATTCGGTGAGCGGGCCGGGGTGTCGGTTGACTTGGACATGCCGCAACAGTTGCCACCTCTTTCCAAGAACGCAGAATTGGCCCTGTTCCGCGCCATGCAGGAGGCGCTGTCCAACGTTCTGCGCCACGCGCAGGCGACACGTGTGCATATTACCGTTCGGGAAGAAGCCACCGTTCTGTCACTGGTGGTCCGTGACGACGGCCATGGGCCAGCCACCAATCCCACGGCCGGTGGGATGGAACACATGGGATTGACGGGGATGCAGGAGCGGATCGGCACCTTGGGAGGAACGGTCGCCATCGAAGCGCCCGCCGAAGGCGGGTTCACCGTGACGGTTGCAGTGCCGCTGACAGCTGGAGGCGAAACCACATGAGTACACCAATTCGAGTCTTGGTCGCCGACGATCACTCCGTTGTCCGCCAAGGTATCCGGCATGTCCTGGAAGGCGCCGAGGAGTTCACCATCGTGGCCGAGGCGGAAAACGGCAATGAAGTGGCGGAGTTGGTGGCGCAGAACCAGCCCGATGTGGTGGTGCTCGACATCAGCATGCCGGGCCTGTCTGGCATCGAGGTCACGGCCGTCTTGCGCAAACGATTCCCCGAGTGCCGGGTACTCATCCTCAGCATGTACGACAATCAGGAATACGTGCTCGAGGCGGTCCGGTCGGGGGCCCACGGCTATCTCCTCAAGGACACGGCCGCCGACGATCTAGCTACCGCGATCAGATCGATCCATTCGGGAGAGGCGTTCTACAGTCCGCCCATCGCCGCCAAGCTGGCAGCCGCGGTGAAGGGAGACTTCAGCGACGCATACGACACCGGTGAATTGGCCAGCCTCACCACGCGCGAGCGGGAGGTCCTCCGAGGGATTGCCCGGGGGCTGACCAACAAGGACATCGCCAGCGAACTCGGTATCAGCCCCCGCACGGTGGAGACCCACCGGGAAAGCTTGATGAGGAAACTGGGGATTCGGCACGTTGCGGGCCTTACCAAGCTGGCCCTGGAGACGGGACTCATAGGGTAAGGGGTGAAGGGGCTAAGAGGGCTAAGGGGGCTAAGAGGGCTAAGGGATTGAGAGAGGAGAATCGGAGAGGGGTGCCTTGTCCCCTCTCCCCCTCCTGGCGCTACTTCACTTCGATATTACGGCTCCTGGCCCGCTCGGACTTGGGCAAGACGACCGTGAGCACGCCGTCAGTCTGCGACGCCTCGATGCCATCGACGTCGATACCCTTCGCAACGTTGAACCGTCGCTCGAACTTGCCGAAGCTCCGCTCGACGCAGCGCACCTGGTCGGTGCTCTCGACGGTGGGCCGCTGCTTCTCGGCCTTGATCGTAAGCACGTCATTCTCGAGCGACACGTTCACCTCTTGGGAGAGCACCCCCGGCAACTCGATCGTCAGCGTCACGGCGCTGTCGCTCTCGGAGATATCCGTGGCCGGCGCCAGGACGCGATTGCCGGTGGTGAAGGCGGGAAAGCCAGTGAACCCGTCATCGAACAAACGGTCGAGCCGGTTGAACGGGGCCAGGGCCGGCCGGGTGGTCCGCCGAGTGGGAATCAGCAACATGGAAACTCCTCCTCTTGGGTGTATTGAGATCTTATGTCCAATCGGCTCACGGGCCGATGGTTATTGACGTCCGCTGTAAATGCACTCCCCGTGCCTACTAACTGCGCCATATTGGCCCACATACGTGCCAATATGGCGCAAACGACTGGCCAGGGGGACTGTATACCACCAAAGTGTTATATTGCTCTATAGTTGATTATTCCCACGGAGGCCGGCCCATGATCGAACTCAACGACCAGACCGCGGACATCGTGGCCGACCGGTTCCGGGCGCTGGGCGATGCCACCCGGCTGCGCATTCTGAACACCCTGCGCGCGGGGGAGAGCACCGTCGGCCAGCTTGTGTCGGTGACCGGTCTGGGCCAGGCCAACGTGTCCAAGCACCTGCAGACGCTCCACCGCCAGGGATTCGTAGAGCGGCGGAAGGACGGCACCCGGACCATCTATTGGGTCGACGATCCGGCGGTCTTCGAGCTGTGTGATCTGGTATGCGGCAAGATCCGCGATCACCTCGAACGCCAGCGCGAGGCGCTGGGTCAGGGCGCCGGGGGGTGAGCGAGCGGCTGGCGGCTGTCAGGCTGGACCGCTGGCTGTGGGCTGCCCGCTTCTACAAGACCCGGCCAACGGCCGTCGCGGCCATCGACGGCGGTAAGGTCCAGGTCAACGGCGACCGGGTCAAGCGCTCAAAGTCGATCAAGCGAGGCGACCAGTTGCGCATCCGGCAGGACCCCTACGAATACCTCCTGGAAGTCGTGGAATTGGCCGAGAAGCGGGGCTCGGCCGGCGTGGCCGCGACGTTGTACCAGGAGTCGGCCGAATCCCTGGCGGCCAGGGAGCTACTCTCCCTCCGGCTGAAGCATGCCGACCGGGCGCGTCTACACACCCAGGGCCGGCCCAACAAGACGCAGCCCCGTGATTGCCGAAGCTGCACCGGCCGAGCCTCCAGCAGGAACCGCCCGCGCCCTGCGCGCACCCCGGCACCCTCC
>CAJVYZ010000117.1 GCA_913009915.1 uncultured Gemmatimonadota bacterium
TTTCCAGCGCATCCACCGTCCGGTTGTACTCGGCGACAGCCCGCCCCAGCCCACGGCCCACCCCGGCGAAGTGCTTCGTTAACGTCATCAGGCGATCGTAAAGTTCCCGGCCGGCCGCGCCGATCTCCTCGACGTTGGCCGCCAGTTGATCGTGCTGCCAGCCGTAGGCCGCCGCCCTGAGGAGGGCGATCAACGTAGTCGGGCTGGCCGGCAGCACCCGGTGGTGAACCCCGTGGTCGAGGAGTTCCGGATCGTACCGCAGGGCCTGGGCGAACACCGATTCGCCGGGGAGGAACATGACCACGAATTCCGGGGTGGGACGGAACTGCGCCCAGTAGCGCTTGGTGCCCAGTCTTTTCATGTGATCGCGCACCAACCGGGCGTGCGCCGGCAACTCGCCCCCGCCCCGGCTGTCATCCCCATCAGGGGATGTGCCGGCTTCCAGGAAAGCCGCCAGCGGCGCCTTGGCGTCGACCACGATGCGCCGGCCTCCCGGGAGATGGACCACCAGGTCGGGTCGGAGCCAGCCGTCCTCGGTATCGGTCGATACCTGTTCCTGGAAATCGCAGCGCTCCACCATGCCGGCCAACTCCACCACCCGGCGCAACTGCATTTCCCCCCACCTGCCACGTACCGTGGGGGCGCTGAGCGCCTGGGCCAGATTGCCGGTCTCGGCCTGGAGCCGGTGGTGCGCTTGGGCCATGGATTCGAGTTGCTGGGCCAGTGAGGCGTACGATCCTACTCGATCGCGCTCCACGGCCTGGAGAGTCAGGTCCATGCGCCGCATGGCCTCCTGCAGCGGAGAAACCAGGTCGGTGATGGCCGCTTGCCGGGATTCGAGATCTCCCTCCGCCGCCCGGTGGAATTCACTGAACGTGGCCCGGGCCAACTCGACGAACGTGCGGCTGTTCCGTTCCAAGGCTTCGCTCGAGGCAGACTCGGCAGCAGCCCGCAGAGCCGCCTCCCCTTCCTTCAGCAGCAACTGCCTCTCCTCGGTGCCACGACGCTCGGCGTCCAGTTCCGCTTGGAGCCTGGCCCTGGCCGCCACCAGTTGGGGGATCTGCTCAACTTCCGCTTCCAGGTCGGTGAGCCGCCGGGTGCGCTCTTCCAAGCGGGTCCCCAACCGGGCGGTTTCCTGGGTCAATTCCGCCGCCTGGTCCACCTGGCGCGCGCGCTGCCACAGCCACGCCCCCAACGCGCCCACTACTGCGCCACCAAACCCTGCTGCAGGTATCAGCCAGTTCACCATGGGCCTCTGGGGTAGAAGGAACACCGAAAGGTAGCATCCCCCGAGGACGGGCCGCTACCAGGTGACAAGAATCACGGCCAGGAGTCTAGCTGCTTGCTTATTGTTGGATCTTCCAGAGAACTTCCAGCGAGGCAGACGATGTTTCAATTAGCAACTAGACACTGGCGAGTGACCGGCCTGGCAATCCTTGTTGCCTGTGGCGGTGAATCGGCCCCTTCAGGCCCCGGTGGCAATCCGCCCCCGCCCCCGCCCCCGCCCCCACCGGCGAACACCGTCGAAGTGCTGAACAACTATTTCAATCCGGTTTCGCTCACGGTACCGGTGGGCACCAAGGTCACCTGGGACTGGCCCACCTTCAGCCGGAGGCACAACGTGCTGCCTGAAGGCAACGGCAGCGTCCCGTACAGCCCGGTCATCCTCGACGGGCCCTACCTCTATTCCTACACCTTCAACCAGGCTGGGACCTACGACTACTACTGCCTCGAACACGGCGGCATGCGCGGCACCATCGTCGTCCAGTAGTCAGCCCGCTCGGGGGGCCACTAGTGGCGGCGGCCCCTAAACTCCATAGATTGATGGATATGCCTACTCAAGGAGATCGTCCGATGCGCCAGAGAACGGGTCTGACATCGGTTTTGGCCGTTGCGCTCGGGCTGCTGGTCGCGGCTTGTGGCGGTGACCCCAAGGGTCCTCCCCCGCCGCCCCCAAGCGGTTTGTCCGTGTCCAAGGCGGTGCCGACAGGCGACGGTCAGACCGGCCTGGTCCAAACCGCTTTGGCAAACGCGCTGCGGATCGTGGTGCTCAACGACGGTAACGCCGAGGCGGGCGTCGCCGTCAACTGGAGTGGTTCGGGTACCGCGGCCGGTTTCAACCCGGCGGCGGGCACCACCGACGCCAACGGCATCGCCTCCACCACCTGGACGCTGCCCCAGGAAGCGGGCACTCCCACCGCCCAAGTCGACCTATCCGGAGCGTCGGGGTCGCCGGTGGTATTCTCGGCCACGGCGCGGCCGGGCGCCGCTACCGGCGTAGCGCTGGTGAGCGGAACCGGCCAGGCCGGTGGTGTAGGCTTGCCGGCCGACGACCCGATGGTGGTGGTGGTCACGGACCAGTACGGTAACGGAATATCGGGCGTCGACGTTACCTGGGCCGTGACTCAGGGATTCGCCAGCGTGCCCACCGTGACCCAATCGGGAACGAACGGGCGGGCCGAAGCCATTGTGGTGTACGGTCAGCTGACCGGGCCTATCACCGTGACGGCAACGGTCGCGGGACTCGGGTCGGTTCCATTCGACCTGATCGCTGGCCACCTCATCACGGTGCAGAACAACCAGTTCGTCCCCAGCCAGCTAACTATCTCCTCCCTGCTCAACGCGTACGTCGTGTGGAAGTGGACCCCGGAGGCGCGGAACCACAATGTCATGCCGGACCTGATCGCGCCGATCCGCAGCGGCGATCCGACCGACGGGCCGCATACCTACGTGTTCCAGTTCACCGCCCGCGCCAATTACGCCTTCTACTGTATTGTCCACGGTGGTCCTGGTGGACAAGGCATGTCGGGCCTCGTGAGCGTGAACTGACCGTTCCACGAGACGCCGGGCTCACGGCGCGGCCGCTGGCCACGGTTATCAGGGCCCACCACCAGTCGGCGGGCCCTGGTCGTTTCCCCCGGCTTCCCGGGTTGCTACATTAGAAACCGTTGACTGCGGCTTGTGGTCACGGATTCAATCGCTACCTCCCAACCACCTCCTCGTGCGAGGCACGGTGCATACTGCCATCGAGAACGCGGGTGATCGTCGTCCAAGACTTCCCGCATGGACAGTCTTGGCGCTTGTTCTGCTTGTCACTCCCGCTGCCTGGGCTGCGGCACAGCGGCGCAGTTACCGGCCGCCTCCCGAGATCGGGCTTCGAGGAGGGTACGAGTTCCGTAGCAAGGACTTCAGCGCCGGCGCTCAGATGCGCATACCGTTGGCACGGGGGTCTGACCTGATTCCGAGCGGCGACTGGTTCTTTGCCGGCGGCACCAATTTCCAACTGAACCTCGACGTGGCGTTACCGTTCATGCCGGGCGGCGGGTTCTACGGTGGCGGAGGGCTGGGTGTGGCGTTCACCGATCGGGGAGTCGCGTCGGGATTGGCCACGGAGGTGGGCGGCAATTTGTTCGTCGGCGTGGCACCGTACAAGACAAAGAAAAGCGGTTTGCGATGGTTCGTCGAGGTGCGCGCTTTCCTCCGCAGTGGGCGCAATCCGCTGTCTCTCAACATCGGACTCAACACCCCACTGGGGGGTTAGGGCACCCGCACCGTCCGGGCGGCGCTTCTGACGCCGTCGCTGAACAGCAGCTCGAGGTCAGCCCCACCAACGACGATGTCGGCATGACCATGCCGTACCAGCGCCACAACCCGGCCGGTCGGCCGGTCGCGCACCATCACCATCGGATGGGTTGCTCCGTCCCACTGCAACCGGACGCGCGCCGGCCCTGAACGATCGGTCCGGTACCCCGGAGCCCGGATGGCGGCACCGCGTGGGGCCGCGGGAGAGCGACGCTCCACTTGGCCGCCGGGCCCGCGCAACCGCAAGGTCCTCACCCGGTCCACCGTCTGGCCGCTCACCGGGATGGTGAAGGCGAAGTGGCGTTCCGGCGGTCCCGGCAGATCGGCCACCTCGTCACCCTCGAACGACACGTCGAACAAACTCGACCCGTCGTCGGCCAGGGCACTCACCCGATAGGGACCCGGCCGTTGCGGGAGAGTCGGCGCACCGTTGATGACGAACGCAGGCTCCAGGATCATCCCCCGACTGGTGATCCGTCCCCACACCACCATGACCTGCGTCATGCCGACGGCGGCCGTCAGTGGGCTCGCCGCCTCGGCCACCCGCCACTGCAACAGGTCCTCAAAGACGTAGTCGCTCACCCACCTGGTGCTGCAGTAGGCCATGAAATCGAAGTGGGTAGCCGGCGACTTGACCACCATGGCGCCGAGGTCTAGGCCATAGGCCCCGATCGATCCACCGGCATAGGGATAGCCCGGGTCAGCGCCGCCCGCGCCGCACCCCGGTGAATGCCGCCGGCCGTGGTTGTGCCCCACCTCGTGAGCCATGACCCAACCCTTGCTGTTGCCCCGGTCCCACCCGATCGAGGCCTTGCTGGTGCTCGAAGGCGATCCGGGAAGGTAGCCCAGCCCCGCCACACCCGAGGAATAGTCCGGACTGACAACCCCGAAGTAGTAGCGCGAGCTGTTGTCGGCCAGCCGCAGCATCAAGATCTCGTTCAGGATCTGGCCCCAGGCGTTGTTGCCGTCGTCGGACTCGAGCGGCGGCGCCGAGGTGTTGTACACGGGGCCGATGTCGGCGTCCACGCCCGAGGTGGGGAACACCTTTGCCATGTCTCCGACGTACTCGGCCAGGTTGGCGGCCGACACGTTTCCGGTTCGGCCGGTCGAATCGTGACGGACCGGAATTAGTCGCAGCGCCACGGGCGGTACTGCCACGACGGTCACTCCCCGGGGCGTGCCGTCAGCCGGGAAGTTGTTGTCGGTCTCATCGTCTTCGGCGAGGGTGTTCGAGGGATCGACGTCCACCAGATAGCTCAGGTCGCTCCGGATCAGGGCCGCCGGGATGGTGTAATTCCAACTGGCGCTCAGGCTCGATTCGGACGGGGCGGTCGGCACCGACGCTCCGGGCGCCGGCAGCACCTGGGTATCGACCAGGGTGCCACCGCGGTAGAGCCGTACCCTAACATCCGGGGTGACACTATTACTGATCGACGCGATGGCGAATACACGGAGCAAGGCATCCCGGTTCTCGATCAACGGCACGTCGCTGCCCGAGGGGGCTGGGGCGTATCGCTGGGTTGCCTGAACGAGATAGGCGTGATCGATGGTGAGATTGAACGGTGCGGCGCCGGCACCGGCATACGTCACCGTCGCGGCGGTCGGCGTCCGTGACGGGGTGACGTCGACCACCTGGGACGCGGGACCGGGAGCGTAGATGGTGCTGCCGACGGTCACCGACGATGCCGTGATCGTGTAGGATCCCGCCGTCACCCCGGTGAAGGTCTGACTGGTGGTGGCGGCCTGCGTGAAACCCGGCCCGGCTATCTGCACGACACCGTCGGCGCCGGCAGGCAGGCCGGTGACCGTCAGCGCCAACCCTCCGGTGATCAGTTGGTAGTCGATGGTGACGTTGACGGGCGTTGCGCTCGCCGCTACGGCAATGGACTGACTCGGAGAGTTGGCTTGATATTGGTGAGCGCCGTCCTGCGCGTCCGGCGCGCTGATGACGTAGGTTCCCGGCACCAGTGCGCGCAACGTGTCGCTGGCGGTGAGACTCCGATCAAAGCCCCCGGGGCCGCTGACCCTGATGGGGGCCTGATACCCAGCGGGGAGACCGGTGATGGTGGCGGCGATGATTCCGGTGGTAATCGGTGGTGCGGTCGGTTCGCCACCGCACGCGGCCACCATGACGCTTCCGGCCAACAACAACCGGTGCCCGCCTCGGATGGAAACCGACCCGCAAACTGTGTGTCCCAATAGGCTCAAGAACCGCTCCCGCCCCATGGTGGTAACACTCACGGCCCGCCGACCGTCCTCACGCGCCGACCGTACGGATCGACCACGAGGATTGGGTCAGCCGGAACATCCCCCTCCAATCGCTCGCCCACTCCCTCCAGCGTACGCAGCGCGGCGATGGGGACGGTGTAACTGTCGACGCCGCCGGGGTCGATGGCGTACCCCAGGTCGGCCAGCGACGCCAAGGTAACAACGCTCAACGGATTCAAGCCGGGGATGACCACCGGTGTCATGAGCTCCGTTTGCATCACCGACTCGCGCCAGTGGGAATCCTGCGACCCCACGCCGCCGACGTCGGCCACCGGCACCTTGGCTCCTGCATAATCGGTACCTCCGGCCGAGTCGAACGCCGCCACGGCCTGTGGGCCGATAAAGTGGGGATCGAGACCGTTGACAGGCGCCAGTGACGCATCACGCAACAATCCGGCAAGTGGCCACAGGTCGGTTCCCAGGCCCAGGACGTGGGCCATCTCGTGCAGGATCACCGCCTCCAGCGTACCGTTCGACTCCATGCGCCCGAGGTCCGCTTCGTCGATCCGTATCCGGCCCACCACCGGGAGGTTGCCGACGTCCCGGACCAGGCACGGGCCGCCGAACGCCAGCGAACCGCGATCCCCGTCGATCGGCAGGATCTCCACGAAAATCAGCAGGTCGTCGACCGTCTCGTTGATGGCGGGGTGACAACCCGACGACGACCGGTTGAGCACCACGTCCGGCAGGTCCCCGGTGATGAGCGTTCCCCACCGGCTGGCCGCCCTGGTGAACAAGTTCTGTTGGCCGGGCGTGAGGTTGCCGGCCGCGACGCGGACTTCGATACGAAACAACGAAAGCGATGCCGTAGCTCTGAACGTTACCGGATCGAGGCCGCCAACTTCCGCCACCAACGCGTTCGGGCCCTCGGAGGATCCCAGAATCCAGTTCCCGACCTGGGCCACTCCCTGGCCATTGGTCGTCACCGTGTCCCCCAGCACCACGCCGCCGCCTGAGGTCACTCGAAATATGACGGTGACGCCCGCGGCAGGACGGCTACCGTCCCCCTGGACCAGCACCGCCGGTATGATAGCGACCGGCTGGTTCACCACCCCGTTCTGGGCCTGACCCTGGGCCACTACCATGGTCGTGGGCGTAACCAGCCCTTGGGGATCGCCGGCGCCACACCCCGCCACGGCAACCAATCCGCCAATCAACGCCATCGTCCAGCGCGAGGCCGTCCTCTTCGCGTTCCGATGCCCTATCATCCAGCTATCAATATGTGGTGCCGGCATCGCCCTCTCTCTCCCGGCGGACCTGCCGCCCGATCGACATCCTCTCAGCTTACCCAGCCCAACGCTCTATCGCCGTAACGGCCGTCACCTCCGCGAGACGAAAACGGGCGCCCCACCACGGGACGCCCGGATGTTGCGGTACAGCGGGGCCTCGGCAGACGCCCACGAACTCCACCAGTCAGGGAATGGCCGTAGCCCTGAACTGGATGAGGGGAAACCCCTGAGCATCGGCTTCAAGAACGTTCTGCCCGGCCGTGGGGCCCAGCTGCCAACCCAGGACTTGAGCCACACCATTGGACCTAGAATCCGTGGACCCGCTGCCGAGCACCAGTCCGCCCCCGCTCACGACATCCCACTGGACCGGATGACCCCCAACCCCGTTGCCGAATTGGTCAACCACCCGCACTGCTGGCGGGATGGCGACCTTGGTATCCACCTGAGCGGTCTGTTCTTCACCATCGTAGCTCATCACCGCAGCGGCAGGCCCCGCGATTCCGTCGGCGGTGAAGGTCACCTCCAGCCCGTTGGCCGTGGCCTTGAGAGAGTTGGGACCCGCAATCGTTCCCAAGGTCCACGCGCGAGGCCGGGCGCCGCCGCGGCGGTCGGTCACTGCCACGCCCCCACCCACAGCCCCGCCCCCCCCCTCC
>CAJVYZ010000118.1 GCA_913009915.1 uncultured Gemmatimonadota bacterium
GGGCGACCACCGAGATCTACACTCTTTCCCTACCCGACGCTCTTCCGATCTATGCTTACGGACCAGGATCTTCGTTTCATGATTGACGAGCGGTTCATAGAAGCGCACCGGTCGCGTGCGCTCACCCCGGATCGGCCGGTCCTGCGCGGCACGGCGCAAAACCCTGATGTCTTTTTCCAAGCGCGGGAGGCGTGCAATCCTTTCTACCGTGCCTGCCCCGACCTGGTGCAGGGAGCGATGGACCGTTTCGGCGAACGGAGTGGTCGCCGATATCGCCTCTTCGAATACGTGGGCCACCCACAAGCGGAGCGAGTGATCGTGGTGATGGGCTCCGGCACCGAGACGGTTCAGGATACGGTCGAGCACCTGGCGGAGCGGGATGAGCGCGTCGGCGCAGTGAAGGTCCGGCTCTATCGCCCGTTTGCCATATCGAGCTTCGTTGCGGCGCTCCCGTCCACCGTCCGGACGATCGCCGTTCTGGACAGAACCAAGGAGCCTGGAGCGCCGGGCGAGCCCCTGTATCTGGACGTGCTGTGCGGGCTGCGTGAGGCGTGGGATCGTGGCGAGGCCCCGTTCACAACAGAGCCCCGGGTGATCGGTGGACGATTTGGACTCGGGTCCAAGGAGTTCACGCCGCCCATGGTCAGGGCCGTGCTGGCGGAGCTTGCCGAGGATCATTCCAAACAGCACTTCACGGTCGGCATTGTGGACGATGTGACCCACGCGTCCCTCTCCCTGGACTCGGAGCCGATCGCGGAACCCGACGATGTCGTGGGAGCAGTATTCTTCGGCCTCGGCTCTGACGGCACCGTAGGGGCCAACAAGAACTCCGTGAAGATCATCGGGGAAGAGACCGAGCTGCACGCGCAAGGGTACTTCGTCTACGATTCGAAGAAGGCGGGGGCGGTAACCGTATCGCACCTGCGTTTCGGGCCTCGTCCCATCCGGGCACCGTACCTAATCAGCCAGGCAAGCTTCGTGGCCTGTCATCAATTCAAGTTCCTGGAGGAACTCGACGTCTTGGCATTGGCGGGCCCGGGCGCGGTTTTTCTCCTGAACGCTCCTTATCCCCCCGATCGGATCTGGGATCAACTGACGCGGGAGGTGCAAGCGGCCATAGTGGACAAGGCGCTCAGGTTCTATGCCATCGATGCGTACCATGTGGCGCGGGAAGCCGGCCTGGGCGTCCGTATCAATACGGTCATGCAGACCTGCTTCTTTGCTCTCTCCAACGTCTTGCCGCAGGACGCGGCGATGGAAAAAATCAAGAATGCCATCGAGCAAAGCTATGGCAAACGGGGACCGGTTGTCGTCGAGCAGAACTTCGCCGCGGTCGACGGAACGCTTTCCAATCTGCATCGCGTCGACATCCCTCGGGGGGTTACGGAGGTGCGGTCAGGCCAACCACTCGTTGCCGATGCCGCTCCGGACTTCGTGCAGCGCGTCACGGCCGTGATGATGGCTGGCAAGGGGGACCACCTTCCGGTGAGCGCGTTTCCGGTGGATGGTACGTGGCCGGTGGGGACCACCAAGTGGGAAAAACGCAACTTGGCTTACGAGATCCCCATCTGGGACCCCACGGTTTGCATCCAATGCAATTGGTGTGCGCTGATTTGCCCCCACGCGGCGATTCGCGCGAAGACGTACGACGCCGCACTCCTGCCTGACGCTCCCAAGGGCTTTCAATCGACCACCTACCGAGGTCCGGATCTCAAGGGGTCGGCCTTCACTATTCAGGTGGCTCCGGAGGACTGCACGGGTTGCAACCTCTGCGTTACCGTCTGTCCCGCGAAGGACAAGGCCAACCCGCGGCACAAGGCCATCAACATGGAGGTCCAGGAGCCGATCAGGGAAAGAGAAAGGGAAAATTTCAGCTTCTTCCTCGATTTACCGGAGGTCGACCGCAGTCTGGTCACGCGGCTCGACGCCAAGGGATCACAGCTTCTCCAGCCTCTGTTCGAATACTCGAGCGCCTGCCCGGGCTGCGGCGAAACGCCATACATCAAGTTGGTCACGCAGCTCTTCGGCGACCGTGTCCTGATCGCCAACGCCACGGGCTGCTCGTCGATCTACGGCGGCAACCTCCCCACCACACCCTACACCGTGAACGCTGATGGGCGGGGGCCGGCATGGTCGAATTCGCTCTTCGAGGACACCGCCGAGTTCGGATACGGATTTAGGCTGGCGGTGGATGCACTCACGTGCGAGGCGCGCCTGCTACTGCGGCGACTCGCTCCCTCGCTTAGTAGTGAGTTGGTACAGGAGCTGATCGAGAGCGACCAGCATAGCGAAGGCGGGATCGAGGCACAGCGCAAACGCGTGAGCACACTTCGGGGAGTGCTGGCTGACCTGCCAACCCCCGAGGCGAAGCACCTCGATGTGCTTGCCGATTACCTTGTGCGAAAGAGCATTTGGATTATCGGTGGTGACGGCTGGGCGTACGACATCGGCTACGGCGGACTCGACCACGTCCTGGCTCAGGAATGCGACGTCAATATCCTGGTCCTCGATACGGAAGTGTACTCGAACACCGGAGGGCAGCAATCGAAGGCGACACCCCTCGGGGCAGCGGCCAAGTTCGCCGTCGCCGGCAAGGCCACCGGCAAGAAGGATCTGGGCCTCGAGGCCATGAGCTACGGTCATGTGTTCGTGGCACAGGTGGCCCTCGGTGCCAATCCGAACCAGACGGTACGAGCATTTGCGGAGGCCGATTCCCACCCCGGTCCCTCGATTATTATCGCCCACAGCCCGTGCATTGCCCACGGCTACGACTTGCGGCACAGCGCCACGCAGCAGAAGCTGGCGGTCGATGCGGGGGCCTGGCCGCTCTACCGTTTCGATCCGCGGCGCGTCCGTGATGGCCAGCCACCCCTACACCTCGATTCGGGGGAGCCGAAGATTCCCCTCAGTGACTACACCCGCAACGAGGCTCGGTTCCGGCTGGTCGAAAAAATCGATCCCGATCGCTACCAACGGCTCGCCGCCACGGCACAACAGGAGGTTATCCGGCGTACCGCGGTCTATCGACAACTCGCGCAAGTGACTCTCCCCAACACTGCCGCCGGGACGGATGCTGACGTAGAGCCCACCGGCAAGCCGGAAGGGGCCGACTGATGGATCTCTCCACCACGTACTTGGGATTGCGGCTGCCGCACCCCCTCATGCCCGGCGCGTCACCACTGACGGAAAACCTCGACGTCGTTCGACGCCTCGAGGACGCCGGGGCCGCGGCGATCGTGTTACCCTCACTCTTCGAGGAACAGGTCACCGGAGAACAGTTGGCGACGCACCATTACCTGGAATCATCCTCCGAATCCTTCGCCGAGGCCCTTACCTACCTGCCACACCATCCGGAGTTGACCCTTGGCCCAGAGCAACACCTCGAGTACACGCGTCGAGTGAAGGAGGCTGTGGATGTGCCTGTCATCGCTTCCCTCAACGGGACAACCCATAGCGGGTGGCTCACGTTTGCCGGACTCCTCGAGGAGATGGGTGCGGATGCGCTGGAACTCAACATGTTCCAGGTACCGGTCGACCCCACCGAGTCGGGGGAGCTGATCGAGGCCCGCATGCTGGAGGTAGTCCAAGCGGTCGTCGGGACGGTAGACATCCCCGTCGCGGTCAAGCTCTCGGCGTTCCACACGTCGATTGCCCATTTCGCCCGCCGACTCGACGAGGAGGGCACATCAGGATTGATCCTCTTCAACCGGTTCCACGAGGTCGACATCGACGCCCCCAACCTCGAGGTCGTCCCAACCCTCCGTTTGTCGGATCCGACAGAATTGCACGCCCGATTGACATGGCTTTCCATCTTGGCAAGCCAGGTTTCCACGTCACTGGCGGTGACGGGGGGCGTTCATTCCGGGATCGGAGCCGCCAAAGCCGTGATGTGTGGAGCCCATGCCGTTCAGCTCGTCTCGGTGCTGCTCCGGGAGGGACCCGAACACCTCGCTGTCGTCCGACATGAACTCGGGCGCTGGATGGAAGAGAACGAGTACGCGTCGCTCGACCAAATGCGGGGATGCATGAGCCTGAGCCGCTGCCCGGACCCCCGAGTGTTCGAACGCTCGAGCTACATGCGGCTGCTCCACAGTTGGCGCGGTTTCGTCTAGTCGAAGACCAATCGTGGCTCGGGCCGGACCCGTCCCTGCGAAGCGCGGCATGTTGACACCTGTACCGCTCCCCGCAGAAATAGTTCCCTTGCCGTCGAGCAGGATTGGTGCAGCAGCACCGTCGGCCTCACACTCCATACCGCAGACCATGATGGGCATACAGTGCTGCGCCATTTGGGGTCCTGCAGCCAGTCAGAGTCGGCTGTGGCCTCCGTTGAGGCGAGGAGTACGCCGGCGTCGTCCGTCCCGGGGCCTGAAGCCGATTCCTGGTACTTGGACGTTGGGTCTGCGGGTTTGCGGGCCCCCTTGCGGGAACCTCAGAATCGCGGCACTTTCGGCGTCGGTCAGCCGCGCCTGGACCATCATGTGGGTGGTGATCTTTCCCCAATTGTCCGCCGAATAGCGCCGGGCTGTGTCGTCAACTCGGACCCACTAGAGGAAAATGGTTACTGACGACTTTGCTCCGGAGGGCAGCTTAGCCCCCGGCCGCATGATCGGCCGCCGCGTCTCCGCCGTTCCGCCAGTCCCTGAACGACCGCTCGTGAGCTCGCGGCGCGCGGATAACTGGCGACGACCGCTAAGGACGTCCAGGTGCATATGCCCCGCTGGATGCGTCAAATCCCTATGCGTGCCCTATGCCCATGTGTAGGGCCGCATGTCGTAACGCACGTTCGTGACAACGACTTACAACCACCGTTCTGGGTGGCGAGGTCTATGCAGACCACATGTCGAGTCACACACCATCACCTTCCCGATGGAGGTAACGGTAGCATGACTGTACGAGATGAAGTTTGCGGCATGGAGTTCGATGCGGACGACGCTAAAGCCACACTCACGTTTGGCGGCGCGCGGTATCACTTCTGCAGCCAACGATGCAAGCATCAATTCACCGAGCATCCGGGCTGGTACGTGCCTGTGAAGCCAGGGGACAAGGTGGGCGCCTGAACGGTAGCCCACCCCGGGCCGCGGAGCGGGTTATCTGCCCCATGCTCTGGGGCTATTGCCTGGGCGTTACATTGGTGAGGAGGCCTGGGACCGCCACTGCACTGCGTCATGGCTAGGCAATCTGCCCGGCAAACGCACGGCATTCTCCTTGCTTGGTTTCGAAGACACAGATACAGATAAGGAGGGGTGACGAGTCGTGACCGCCCGGACGCAGTGGTTCTTCGTGGGGTTCTTGGTGGTTGCCCTGCCGGCGATGCTCATCGTTGGCGCAATGGTTAGCGACGGGGGCGCGATTAGCCCGGGGACCAGAGCTCCTGACTTCGAAGCAGTCAACGTGGCCACGGGCGACACCGTCGCCCTGCGGGACTATCGGGGCAAAGTAGTGTTGTTGAATATCTGGGCGACGTGGTGCAAGCCCTGCGAGGAAGAAATGCCGTCGATGCAGCGGCTCTACGACGCCCTCGGACCATCTGGGTTCGAGATTGTGGCTGTCAGCATCGATGAGGACGAGTCGGAGAAAGTCCGCGACTGGGTACGGGCACGGAACCTCACGTTCGACGTCTTGCATGACCCGACAGGCCGCATCCAACTCACGTATCAAACGACGGGCGTGCCCGAAAGCTTCGTCATCGACCAGGATGGGGTATTGGTCAAGCGGCAGATCGGTGCCTATGAATGGGATCGACCAGCCTCGACCGTCATCTTCCGGCACCTGCTTGCCGCCGACAGCCTAACGCCCTGACCGCTTCTCCTGACGCGATCCGCGGAAACGGCTCAATCCGAGGCGTTGCCCCGGAGATCGGTACCACCCGAAGACCGAAGACGCCAGTACGTGGTCGAGAGCGAGTCCCGCGTGCTGAATGCGCTAACGTCCCGACCCAGATACCTTGAAAGGGCGGCGCGATGGCGGTGACAGTAAGAGGATGCGGTGTGTGACTAACCTGAACCAACAATAGGCTCTGTGATCCCCCCGAAACGGCTGGCGTTGGTCGGCGCCTTGGCGCTGGTCTACGCCCTCTGCTATGTTGCGATCAAGACGGGTTTGGCCTTTGCCCCACCACTGGCGTTTGGCGGACTGAGGGCTGCTGTGGCGTCCGCCGCCTTGTTCTTGGGACTAGCCATCGCCCGCCAGCCCCTCCTCCCTCCGCGGAACCTCTGGCCGTGGATCTTGGCCTTGGCCATTTCGGGAACGGCGGTCGCTTACACCGGGATGTTCATGAGCCCCGGTCGAACCGGAGCGGGGATTGCCTCAGTCATCGGCAACACTGGCCCCCTCATGATCGTTGGGCTCGCTACACTTGTCTTGGGCGAGCGCTTAACGCGGGCGAAAATACTGGCCATCATCCTCGGCTTTGCCGGGGTAAGCATTATCTCCTACTCCAACGTCGCCGGGGCTGAGGCCTCCCGAAGTATCGGTGGAGCCCTGGCGCTCATGGCCGCGGCGGGGCTGGCAGCTGAGAGTGTGATCTTCAAGTTGATGGATGCGGGGAAAGCCCTTCTACGTATTGTCGCTTGGCAGTTTCTCCTCGGAAGCGTTCCGCTGCTGGCGCTCTCCATGTGGTTCGAGCGTGACGCCGGGATCATGTGGAATCCTGCGTTCGTTGCGATACTCCTGTTCCTCGCTGTCATCGGTTCGGCCGCCGCCGTGAGCGTATGGTACTGGCTGATACAGCGGGAGGAGATCGGGCGGTTGAGCCTCCTCTTGTTTCTGGTCCCGGTGTTAGGTCTTGGGTTCGCCGTCACGATGTTCGGCGAGCACGTCGGACTGCTGGAAATGATTGGCGTCGCCCTCACACTCAGTGGACTCGCGTTCGTGGTCCTCGAACAACGGAGAGACCTTCCGCCGAGGGCAGCGTAGGCGGATGGTACCGGCATACAACCTTGATGAAGACCATGGATGAGGGTATGGTGAAGCATGCTACAGCCGTATATCCCGCTACTGCTACTGGTCCTCTTCGTAGTGGCCAACGCGATCATGATGATCGGCATGTCGCACATGTTGTCCAGCTACCGGCGGACGCCCACCAAGCTCGAGTCCTATGAATCGGGCATCCCTGTCGTGGAGGACGCCCGGGGTCGGTTTTCGGTCAAGTTCTATCTGGTGGCCATGTTGTTCATCATCTTCGATATCGAGGTGGTGTTCCTGGTGCCGTGGGCCGTGGCCTTTCGCCAGCTACCCGAGCATTCCGGTTACTTGCTGGGAACCATGGGCTTTTTCCTGGCGGTACTAACGGTAGGATTCGTCTATGCCTGGAAGCGGGGAGCGCTGGAATGGTCGTAGAAACGGTGTCTGTACGGAGGTGGTGAAGGCGTTCCCAGTTTGGCGGCCTTGGCGGCCGGCTTGATCATTTCGCTCAGCGTCGGGTGGACGTGAATCGACTCCGCCTTCTCCATCCCAAAGCGAACGGGACCTTCGACCTCGACACCGAATTAGGCCACCCGCCGGGAAGGCGACATGCGGCCGGTCGACCGAGTGCGCTTCTACGAATCGCCATGCCCGGCCTGGGCGGCATGCTCACACCGGCACCAGATCGGAAGAGCACACGTCTGAACTCCAGTCACACTGATATATCTCGTATGCCGTCTTCTGCTTGAAAAAAAAAAAATCACCCACAACCATCTCCCCCATCCCTCCCCACCACCCCCTCCTCGC
>CAJVYZ010000119.1 GCA_913009915.1 uncultured Gemmatimonadota bacterium
CGGCCAGACCCCTGACGTCCACCGCCCGCGTCTTGTTGCCACCCACCCGGCGAATTTCTCGCGTCTCCAGCGCCCGGAGAAGCTTGGCCTGCAACTCGAGTGGGAGGTGGCCAATCTCGTCGAGCAGCAGCGTTCCGCCGTGGGCCAACTCGAACAGTCCCTGCTTGGCGGCAATGGCGCCGGTGAAGGATCCGCGCTCGTGCCCGAACAACTCACTCTCGATGAGATTGTCGGGTATGGCCGTGCAATTGACCTCCACGAACGGTCCCCCCGCTCGCGGGCCGTGATAGTGGATGGCACGGGCCAGAACTTCCTTTCCGGTACCGGTCTCGCCCTCGATCAGGATGGTGACGTTGTCGTGCCGTGCCACCCGCTTCGCCTGCTCGACCACCCGGCGGATGGCGGCGCTCTCGCCGATGACGCTGGCGAAACCAACCGACCCACGCTCGGCGTCCGCGAAACTGTCCGCTGCCTGGCGTTCGTCCTCCTGCTGCACCAGCCGGTCGAGCCTTCGCCGGACGACGTCGGCATCTCCCGGCAACGCGAAGTAGTCGCTCGCCCCGCCTTTCAGCAACGCGGCTGCCACCCGGTGGTCGGTGTTGCTCCCGATCACGAATATGGGAGCGCCATTCGCGGGCACCTCGGCCAACAGGTCGAGTGCGGCCGTCTCCTCTCCTCCCGCCAGGAGCCAGACGGCGCCGGCAGCACCCGGCCAAGACCGGTCACCCTCCGGGGTCCATCGGTCGATGTCGAGCCCCGCCTCCTGCGCCATCGCTTCGATGGTCGAGGAGAAGCTGTCCGACAGCGTCACCAGGACGATCCGGGCACGGCGGTCAACCATTGCGGAGATCACCCATCAGTGTTGTCTCGATCCCGGACCGCTGACGTCGTCATCATAGGTTGCCCTCTCCACCATGTGCATTCACTATGCCGTGCCTCGTCCATATAGGTAAGTCGTTGAAATATAGTATGTTATACCATTTGGCGCAGTCTGAGACCGGCCGGCGTCGGTATTGGAACGGTAAGACATTGTAACGAAACGATTCAACATGTGCAGCCGGGTCGGTCTCGGGTATACTCAATGACCCCGGCCCAAAACCCTGCCAGAGAGACGAACCGTGCCGATAAGCCTCCGTAGCCGTCTGCCGCTCCTGCTGCTCACCCTACTCGTGGGCTGGGCCTGCGGACGTGAAGCCTGCAGCGAGTGCGACACCTTGGTCATCGTTGCCGTAGGCCAGCCTAGCGGTCTGCTGCCGCCGCTGGTGTTCGAGACGGTTGGCCGAGACATCAGCGACAGGATTTTTGAACGGCTGGCCGACCTTCCCGCCGACGGGAGCCCGCTCGACCCAGCCGACTACCGTCCCGGGCTTGCCGAGCGGTGGGAACGGATCGACGACCGTCGCTGGCGGTTCCATTTGCGCCGGGGCGTCACCTGGCACGACGGTGAGCCGTTCACCGCCGAGGACGTGCGCTTCTCCTTTTAGATGTTCAGCGACCCCACTGTCGATGCGCTCGCCCTAGCCTCGATTCAGGGGATCACAGCCGAAGTGGTCGACGAGAGCACGGTCGACATCGTGTTTGCCAGTGCCAGCCCCGAGCAACTCTACGACGCCACCTACCACGTTCGCATAGTGCCCAGTCACATCTGGGGTGGAATGGCACCGGACGAGTGGCTGGCGGATACCGCCACCAGCCGAATCATCGGCACCGGGCCCTATCGCCTGACGTCGTGGGACCAGCCGATCAGCCTTCGGCTGGATGCCTCGGGCATGAACGGACATCGGCCTGCTTTAAATGCTTTGGTGTGGAACTTCCAGTCCGATCCCGACGCCGCGGCCAACCTGCTGCTGAGCCACGCCGTGGATGTCATGGAGGCCGTCCCGCCGCCGCGGCGAGAAGAGGTCGTGGCCGATCCGGAACTTCGGGTGGTGTCGTACCCTTCCGCAGTATACGGGTTCCTGGCATTCAATCTCGACGGCCGGTCCGTTCTCGGACGTCGGGCGGTGCGGCGCGCGCTGGCCCGAGCCGTCGACCGCGAAGTGATCGCACCGGCAGTCGTCGGTCCCGGCACGGCGGTGCCCAGGGGACCGATGTCTCGGCTGCTATGGGTGAATGATGACGGGATCGCCCAGCTGCCATTCGATACGGTTGCGGCTCGGGCCGAACTGGTGGCCGACGGCTGGATTCTGAACGGTACCCAGTGGGAGCGAAACGGAACGGCACTGGCTTTCGACATTCTCGTCCCGTCGACCAGCAGGAGCAGGCAGCTCATGGCCGAGGCCCTGCAGGAAGCGTGGCGCCTGCAGGGCGTGCGGGTCACCATCACATCGGTCGATTTCCCGGTGTTCCTCGAACGGCTCAGGGAACGCCGGTTCGACAGTTACCTCGGAGCGTTCCTCGACGAGCCGAGCGCCCGGGGGCTGGCCGACCAGTGGTCCACGGATGGGTGGGATATGGGGAACTACGGTCGCTACGCCAATCCGGTGTTCGATTCGCTGGCCCTGCTTGCCGATGCGACTGCCAACGCCGCTGATGCCAAGCGGCTGTGGGTCGAGGCGCTGAGCGTCCTCAACGAAGACGCGCCGGCGATTTTCCTGTTTACCCCGGTCAATGTGGCCGGGGTGAATCAGCGGATCGAGGGCGTGACCATCAACCCCTATTCCTGGTTGGAGGACGTGGTAACCTGGGGTGTACGCCCGCGCTGACCAAATACCCGCTGTCCTACCCAGCTAGACGGCATGATCCCAGGACCATCATGAGCCCGATGACCGGTCGTCGTCGGGACACGGGGTATTACCACACCCCATAGATACCGTGGCCAGGGGTCAGGCGCTCACCAACAAGTCTCCGGTGATTTTTTCCCGTGAGGCGCACCCAGCCAGGGCCGTGATCATGTCCAGTTCGGCGAGGAGGTTGTGGATGACGTCGCGGACACCGTGCTCGCCGCCTAGGGCCAGGCCGAAGGCGTAGGGCCGGCCGAGGAACACCGCCTGGGCGCCCAGAGCGAGGGCTTTGAAGACGTCGGCGCCGCCACGGATGCCGCTGTCGAACAGCACCGCCATGTTCTCGCCGACGGCTTCGACCACGCCGGGGAGCGCGTCGAGAGCTCCCACGGCGCCGTCGATCTGGCGGCCGCCGTGATTGGATACGATCACCCCGTCCATGCCGTGGTCGCGGGCGAGCCGGGCGTCGTCCGCGTGCAGGATGCCCTTGAGCACGATGGGGCCGGTCCAGTGCTCCCGCAGGAAGGCCAGGTCGTCCCAGGTGAGATCCGTTCGGTGGAATATGCTGCCGAAGTACTCGACTGCCGCTTGGGGGTTCTCGTCGGGTTGTTGCTCCAGTGCGGCGGTGAACACCGGGTCGCTGAGGTAGTTGCCGAGACCCTCGCCGTGAAGGAATGGGAGATAGGCGTTCTCCAGGTCGCGATCGCGCCAGCCGATCTGCGTGGTGTCGACGGTCACGACCAGGGTGGAGAACCCCGCGGCCTTGGCACGACCGAGGAGCGAGATGACGAACTCGTGGTTCTTGCTCCAATAGAGTTGGAACCAGTGGGGGACGCTGCCCATGATGTCGGCCACCGGTTCCATCGGCCGGGACGAAACCGTGCTCAGGGTGAGCGGTATGCCGAGGGTCGCGGCGGCTCGGGCGGTTGCCAGCTCACCCTCGGCGTGCATGGATCCCTGGACCCCAATGGGCGCCAGCATCACCGGGAAGGGGATTCTATCGCCCAGGACCTCGACCGATAGGTCGGGCCGGGTCACGCCCCTGAGCATTCGCGGGACGATGTGCCACCGGTCGAAGGCCGTGCGGTTGGCGTTCATGGTAGAGCCGCCGCCGGCCCCGCCGTCGAGGTAGTCGAAGGCGTCCCGGGTCATGACATCCCGGGCGCGCTCGCGCAGGCGCTCGTAGCCCACCACGGAACCATCGGCCTCCGGGAGGGCTCCGGCCTGGTACAGGACGTGTTGCCGGTCGAGTCCGAAGGATCGCGTCATGGGGTCCGGAGGTGTGAGGTGGGTGGCTTCCGCAGGCGTCTTGGGGAACATCCACCATGAATACCGGGGAAGCAAGGAGTGGGTAAACTAGCCTCCGATCGCCTTCCGGTGTAATCTCCCTGGCTGTGATTTCGGTGAATCATGGATGGCGATCCCATCGTACGGTGGGAGCCCAGCTTGACGCCGGCGCCCGCCGGCCACCACTGTATGCCTACTTCTGGAGGTTCTATGGCCGAAATTCCGTGGGGACGCTTTCTGTGGTACGAATGTATGACCGATGACAAGGACGCTGCGGTGGCGTTCTACAGCAAGATCGTCGGGTGGGGCACGACCGAGTGGGACAACGACATGGGTCCTTACACCATGTGGACCAAGGGCGAGACGCCGGTCGGCGGGGTCATGGTGCTCCCCGATGAGGCCCGACTGGCGGGAGCGCGCCCGCACTGGCTGGCCTACATCTCCACGCCCGATACCGATGTCACGGTCGTGCAGGCGCAGGATCTTGGCGGAGAGGTGGTGATGGCTCCGATGTCGATCCCCACGGTGGGTCGCATGGCGATCATGAAGGATCCACAGGGGGCGATGTTCGCCTGCTACACCCCGGAAACCGCTCCCGAGGGTAGCGACGATCCGCCCGAGAAGGGCGGCTTCTCATGGCACGAGTTGATGACAACCGATTGGGAGGCGGCGTTCGATTTCTATTCCGCGTTGTTCCGTTGGGAGAAGAAAGACGCCATGGACATGGGCGACATGGGGACTTACCAGATGTACGGTAATCCCGGAGTGGACATGCCGCTCGGTGGCATGTTCAACAAGCCCGCCGAGGTGCCGGTTAGCAACTGGTTGCTCTACACAATGGTCGGGAGCGTAGACGAGGCGGCCGAGAAGGTGAAGGCACTGGGCGGAACCGTCTTGAAAGGACCTATGGATGTCCCCGGCGACGGGGCCCGGGTTGTCCAGTGCATGGACGACCAGGGAGCGGCGTTTGCTTTGCACTCGGTGGGTGGATGATTTAGGGCGGTAAGGCGGTAAGGCGGTATGGCGGTAGGAGTGGACAGGCGGACAGGCGGACAGGCGGTCATTTAGCCTGCTGCTATATTTTGGCCATGACAACGGTCCTCGTGAGTCTGGACAAGCTCAAGGATCCTCACAGCGGGCTGGGCCAGTTCTCGCTCGATCTGGGGCGCTCTCTCATCGAGGCGGGCGCTCCGGGTCTCGATCTGGCGTTTCTCGTGCCGCGCCGACACCGTGAGCGGTTCAGGGCTGCCGGGGTTTCGTTGGTGGATGTGCATCCGTTCAGGAAGGAACCGCTGCGGAGGCTCGTTCGACCGATGGTGCCCGTTGCGATCCGGGGCTACCGCGCGGTCGACGTGTGGCACGCGCCGCATCAGGACGCGAAGTACCTGCCGTTCGACCCACGGGTGCCGGTCGTCTTGACGATCCACGACCTCAACTTTCTGCGCGAGCGCGAGCCCCGGGAGGTCGCCGGAGGCGTCAGGGCACTGCAGCACAAAGTAGATCGTGCTTCGGTGGTCACGACGGCGTCGGCGTTCTCGGCCGAGGAGATCGAGCGCCATCTCGACCTGCGGAACAAGACGATGCAGGTGATTCCCCATGGTCTGCCGGCGCTCGCCTCATCGCCGAGCCGGCCTGCCGGAGTGCCCGAAGGGGGGGGGCCGTTCTTGTTTGCCATCGGCCACGTTGTGGCGCGCAAGAACCTCGCGGTCCTGGTGCCGTTTCTGAAGCGTCTCCCGGACATCAGCCTGGTGATTGCCGGCCGGAACACCGGATCCTATGCCCGGCGGATGGTATCGCTGGCACAGGAGGAAGGGGTGGCGAATCGGATCGTGACGTTGGGCCCGGTCACGGCGGACGAGCGGCAGTGGCTATACCAACACTGTGATGCCGTGGTGATGCCCAGCCTGACAGAGGGATTCGGGTTGCCGGTCATCGAGGGCATGCGGGAGGGCAAGCCGGTGTTCATGTCGCGCGCCACCAGCCTCCCTGAAGTAGGCGGTCCACTGGGATTCTACTGGGATTCGTATGAGCCGGCCCACATGGCGGAGGTGTTTACCCAGGGGATGCAAGCCGTTCAGCGGGACCGATCCTACGGGGACAAGCTTCGAGCGCACGCCGCCCGGTTCAGCTGGGCGGCGGCGGCCAAAGCGTACATTGAACTCTACTTGGAAATTGGAGACCGGAAACCGGCAGCGGTCCCCTAGAAGCTGGAACCACTGGTAGTTTCCGGTTTCCGATTCTTGTTGTTACGCCCTCGATTCCTTTTTTACTTTCAACCTGGGCGTTCCTTCCCAGTGGCGTTGCTGGAAAAACATGCTCCCGTGGCGCTCGGGTACCGTCCAGTCGATGCTCATCCGCTGCTTCCGGCGCAAGATGTCGAGGGTGGCAGTCTCACCCGCATTGTAGGACCGCAGAATCCGGAGCGCGTGTGACGGGGATTCGATCTGGCGCCCGTCGATGGCTACTATCACGTCGCCACCCTTCAACGCCATGGTGGAGTCGCGGGGCGCCTTCATGACCAGGGCGCCTTTGTCGGTGCCGAAGTAGCCGGCCAGGTCTTCATTCAACTCGGCCAGATCCAGGCCGGCCATCCCTCCGCCGAATAACAAGTTCATCTCCGGAATCCGTTCGAGGTGCAGCCTGAAATCCGGGTCGATTTTCATGTGCGGCCCGAAGCTGAAGTTTCCTCCCGGAGACCGGAAGCTGAACATCCCCCCGATCCGGTCTGCCGTGACGGTGACCGTCCGGGTGTCGTCGCCCCGGCGATACTCGATCTCGACTTCGTCACCCGGGTCGAGCTCGTGGGCCAGTTCGATCAGTCGCTGCCCGGGCCCGGACATCCCGTCGTCCTCGGCTATGCCGGCTAATGACGTCCCGTTGAACCGGGTGATGATGTCGCCGGCCTCGAGCCCGGCCTCGGCCGCCGGACCGTCGGGAACGACCGATTGGATGCGGGCACCGAGCTTGTCGGTGGCGGCGTCTGCCCTGACGTCGACCATGACGCCGATCCGTGCGCGGCTCTCGCCAAAGCTCCAGACCTGAACATCGGGGTCCTGGGCCTCGGCGGCTGCAGGCAGCAACGCCGCCCCGGCGATGAGGGCCGCAACGAGTTGGTATTTCATGACTTCCGATTCTCCGGGCCAGGGTGATAGGGGTGGGTCTATGTAGAGAGATGCTGGAGGGCGGGGGAGGGTTGCACTGGTTTGGTGGGAGCAGCCAGGACGGAAGGCTAAGAGGGCTAAGGGGGCTAAGGGGGCTAAGAGGGCTAAGGGGGCTAAGAGGGCTAAGGGGGCTAAGAGGGCTAAGAGGGCTAACGAGAACTGGATCAACTCGTTTTTGTCCTCTTAGCCCTCTTTTCCCTCTTTTCCCTCTTAGCCCTCTTAGCTTTCCTAGCCCTTCTACCGCCTGAAGGCCCGTAGTTACATTCCCCCCCCATGCTCTCCGTCTCCAACATCGCCAAGTCCTTCGGCGACCGGACGCTGTTTTCCGGCGTGTCGCTGCAACTCAATTCCGGGGAGCGGTACGGCCTGGTAGGTGCCAACGGCTCCGGTAAGACGACGTTGCTGAAGATCCTGAGCGGTGACCTCGAGGCGACCGAAGGGGCGGTCTCGACTCCCAAGCGGCTTCGGCTCGGTGTGCTGCGGCAGGATCAGTTCGCCTACGACGACGAGCAGATCCTGTCCGTGGC
>CAJVYZ010000120.1 GCA_913009915.1 uncultured Gemmatimonadota bacterium
TTCGAGGATGCTTATTGTGGCTTAACTGTTTTTTTTTTAATGATACGGCGACCACCGAGATCTACACTCTTTCCCTACACGACGCTCTTCCGATCTCACTGCGAGGACATGTCCCTGGCCAACGGTTCGATGCACGAGGGAATCGTGTCGACCCGGCTCGGGCTTCCAGGGATTCCCGCGGCGGCGGAGGAGGTGATGGTGGCGCGTGACGTGATCCTGGCGGAGCTGACCGGAGGCCACGTCCACCTGTGTCACATGTCGACCCGCGGATCGGTGGAGTTGATTCGCCGCGCCAAGGACAAAGGGCTGTCGGTGACCGCCGAGGCCACGCCCCATCACTTTGCCCTGACGCACGAGCGGTGCGAGGGGTACTACACCAACGCCAAGATGAACCCGCCGCTGCGTGAGGCCGAAGACCGTGAGGCTATTCGGGAAGGTCTCAAGGACGGGACCATCGACGTCATCGCCAGCGATCACGCGCCCCATCACTATGATGCCAAGGAGCAGGCGTTCGACGATGCCCCCAATGGCATCATCGGACTCGAGACGGCGTTCGGGGTCGCGGTGCGCGAGTTGGTGGAAGGCGGCTACCTGTCGCTCCCCGAACTCATCTTCCGCATGACTACCCGTCCCGCTCAGGTGTTCCACCTCCCCGGCGGAACCCTGGTGGACGGGTCGCCAGGTGACGTGGTCATTCTCGACCCGGGCGTCCGCTGGAAGGTCGATCCCAAAGCGTCGTTTTCCAAGAGCCGCAACACCCCGTTTGCCGGCGAGACTCTGGTGGGGAGGGCCGATCTCACCATTGTGCGGGGGAAGGTGGTATACCGGAGGGAAGGTTGATGGCGTGAGCGACAACCCCGGATGACCAGATCGTTGCCTGTTGCAACTGATTGTGGATGGCGGGGCTGATGGCCGGTATGAGCGGCAACGTCTCCGTCCGGCTGGGGGACGATCGCTTCCTGGTTACCCCGAACGGAATCGCCAAATCGGTCCTCCGGCCCGAAGACATGGTGGAGGTGGATGGCGGGGGGCGCCGTGTTCGTGGTTTTCAGAATCCCACCAGCGAGTTAGATTTGCATCTGCGGATCTACCGCGAGAGCCCGGCCTGCGGGGCGACCGCCACGGGGTTCGGAACCGTCGGCGAAACCAGCGACACCGACGTACTCCCCGAAGTGGTTCTCCTGCTGGGCGAGGTCCCATTGGCGCCCTGTGCCGGGCCCGGTACGCCGGCGCTCGGTGACCAGGTCGCCCGGTATGTGGCGGGGCACACGACGGTGCTGCTGGCCAATCACGGGGCGGTGTGCTGGGGGCCGGATCTGGCCACCGCCAGGGCCCGAATGGAAACGCTCGAGCACGCCGCCAAGATCCTCCACTCGGCCCGCACCCTCGGCCGGGTCAACCGGCTCACCCGCGAGCAGCGGGACGAACTCGACACCCGCAGAAGGGCAACTCGGAATGGCTAAACGTGCCAAGAGCATCGAAGACCTGCTGGCCGAACGAGAACAGTTCGCAATGTGGCTCACCCGGTTGGATGAGAATACCGACCAGGCCTCGGAAAAGGTGCGAGACAAGGTCCGGGACGACTACCAGCAACGGCTCGAGTCCGTCATGGAGGAGCTCTCCTCGCATAGCGACAGCATTGCGGAACAATTGGCCGACCACCGGGGCACCCAAGAGGATCTGACGGCGCGCGACACCAGCGCCCGTGAGGAGTTGGCCGAGGCGGAGGTACGGCATACGGTCGGCGAATACGACGACGACGAGTGGACGAAGCTCAAGGAGATGGCCGACGAGCAAATCGAGCAGATCGGCAGCGAACTGAAGGATGTGACGGCCGAGATCGATCGCTTGGCCGGCGTCCAGGCGCTCATCGCCTCACGGCCCACGTCTGCTGAGGAGGAAGCCACCGCCGCCGAAGAACCCTCCGAGGAAGCCGAGGACTCGGTCATTCCGATCAGTGCCGGCGGGGACTACGAGGGCGACGAGGACGATGGCAGTTCAGTGGGCGCTCCCAAGTTCACACCCAGGGGGGCCGACGCTGGCGGTGAGTCGAGTGCGCCCCGGACCCTCCGGTTCCCCGGAGGGGACGCCAAGGAAGACTCGATCGACGAACTCGATTTCTTGAAGTCGGTGACTGACGACGAGTCCACTGGGCCGGCATCGGGGGGCATGGCCACGGCCGCAGACCTCGAGAACGCTCCCGACGTGGCCACCTCCTCGGCGGAATCGGACATCGGTGGTCAGTCGCAGGCCAAGACGCTCAAGTGCGCCGAATGCGGCGAACTGAATCGCCCGACGGAGTGGTACTGTGAGCGGTGTGGTGCCGAGCTGGCGTCGTTGTAGCAACCCAAGGGAGGCAAGGTAGGCCGAAAACACAAAAGGGCGCCGTTGGGGGCGCCCTTGGTGGTTACCAGTGGGTGGCCTGCATCAGGCCTTGCCGGTAATGGCTTTGTGCAGGCGGCTCTTTTGCCGGTTGGCGGCGTTCCGATGGATCAGGTTCTTGCCGGCGGCCCGGTCGATGAGGACCTCGGCATGCTTCAGGGCCGCCGCCGCCTCGTCCTTGGTGGCCGCCCCGCGAACCTTCTTGATGGCGGAACGAAGCTGGCTCCGGTGCTCCTTGTTGCGCAGGGTGCGGGATTCGGTTTGACGCTGGCGCTTCTTGGCGGACTTGATCTGCGGCACGACACCCTCGTGTTGACTAGTAGGAAAACGATACCGCCCGGCATCCGGGCAAGCATAAAAGATAGAAACCGAGTATGCCATCGTCAAGTGGGGCAATGCTTTGACTTGCCCGGCCGCGGGGTATAACTTGCCCCGGTTCGGGCCGGAGGCCCGTCGCCACGGCCCGTGCAGGCCGTCGCTTTCATCCCGGGAATCCCTT
Source organism: uncultured Gemmatimonadota bacterium (assembly GCA_913009915.1). Classification (GTDB taxonomy): domain Bacteria; phylum Gemmatimonadota; class Gemmatimonadetes; order Gemmatimonadales; family GWC2-71-9; genus N074bin45. Next base: position 2,882 of record CAJVYZ010000120.1, read on the forward strand.
TATGACCGATACCATCCAGGCCGCGGCTCCGGCTGTCCCTGGCCCTGGTGAGGGGGGGGGCGGCTTCGTCGTCCGCCTGGATGGGTTTTCGGGGCCTCTCGACCTGTTGCTGCATCTCCTGCGCGAGCAACAACTCGAAATCGCCGACATCGCCATAGCCACCATAGCCGACCAGTTCCTCGAGACCATCGACACGTTGGGGCTCAACGAGGCGGCCGACTACCTCGAAATGGCCGGCCGGTTGCTCCGCCTCAAGGTCCAGATGCTGTTGCCGCGTCACGGCGACGAAGAAGGGTGGGAGGATCCCCGGGCCGAACTGGTACGGCGGCTGCTCGAGTACCAGCAGGTCAAGGAAATCGCCGATTGGATGGAGCAGGGGATCGAACGCAGGGCGGCCCGATTCGGCCGCGGATACCTCCCGCCGGCGCCGGAGGTACCCCAACTGCGGGTGACGTTCGAGATGCTGGAGTTGCTGCAGGCGGTCGGGCGGGTCATCGGTGGTATTGTCACGCCGGTGCTGCACCGGGTGGTGCCCCGACCGCTCAACGTGGAGGCCGCCACGGCTCGGATCGAGGCGCTCCTGCGGGACCGCCCCCGGATCTCCTGGCTCGATTCCCTGGGAGCCAACCCGACACTCACCGACGTTCTGTCCACCCTGCTGGCCCTGTTGGAGATGGCCCGGCGCGGTGTGGTGCGGATCGTCCAACCGGCGCCGTTCGCGCCTATCGTCATTGCCAGTGAATCCTCTCAGCCAACTCATTGAAGCCGCGCTGTTCGCCGCGGCACGTCCCGTGACCGTCGAAGAACTCGCCGCCCTCGACCCCGACGCCGGCGTGGCCGACGCCAGGTCGGCGCTCGACCAGTTGCGCGAGACCTACGACTTCAACCAGCACGCGGTCGAAATCGTGGAACTGGCCGGTGGCTATCAGATCCTCACCCGGCCCCAGTTCGCGGCCGCGCTCGAGCGGGCGCAACTCCACATCAGGACCCCGAAACTGACCTCGGCGGCCCTCGAGACGATGGCCGTGATCGCCTACCGGCAGCCGGTGGGGAGGGCCGAAATCGAGGAGATCCGTGGCGTGTCCGCCGGGGGAGTGCTGAGGACGCTGCAGGAGCGAGGTATGATCGAAGTCGTCGGTCGCAGCGAAGGCATGGGCCGGCCGTTGCTCTACGGTACCACCATGCATTTCCTCGAGATGCTGGGTCTCACCGATCTGACAGACCTCCCGCAGGCGGAAGAACTGACCATTGCCCTCCAGCCGCCAAAGCTGCTGGAGTCGGAGGATGACGACGCGGAAGCTTCAGTGCCGGCCGAATCATGACCGAGATGCGGGTGCAGCGGGCCCTGGCCCAGGCAGGCGTCGCGTCCAGACGGGCGGCGGAAGAACTCATCCGTGCGGGCAAGGTCCGGGTTGACGGGAAGGTCATCGGTCTGGGCGCCAAGGTCGATCCCACGACCCAGCGGATCACTGTCGGGCGCCGGGTCGTGGCCGTCCAGCCTAGGCGCTGGATCCTGTTCCACAAACCACTGGGTGTGGTGACCACCACCAATGATGAGCGCGGGCGTCCCACCGTGTTCGAGTACCTTCACAAGCCGGCTGGCCTGGCCTACGTGGGCCGGCTCGACGTGATGACCACCGGGCTGTTGTTGCTCACCAATGACGGCGAAGCGCTGCACCGGCTGACCCATCCGCGATACCGTATCCCCCGCCGCTACTCCGTGCTGGTGCATGGCGTCGACACGGCGACCCTGCAGAACCTGATGAAGCGACGTATCGTTCTGGATGACAGGGCGGTGGTGCCGGTCAGGGTAAGTGTCCGACCGGGACGCCAGGGGCGGAGCGTCATCGACGTCACGCTCACGGAGGGGAGAAACCGCATCGTCCGTCGCTGGGTTGAAGCCATGGGCGCGCGGGTGGAGCGACTGGCCCGGCTGTCGTACGGCCCGATCCGGCTGGGGAAGCTCCCCGTCGGCCAGTCGCGTCCGGTGGAGCCGAAGGAAGAGGTGGCGCTGTATCGCGCCGTGGGCCTAGACGTACCGGAAGATCTGAAACAGAGCCGATCGAGAGTTCGTCGGTGAGAGAACTCCATGGGGGACGTAGATGAGCAGTACCAACATCGAAGTGGACATCCAGAGCAGCCAGGAATTCACCCAGATGCAGGCGGCTCTGGCGCAGGTCGGCCGGCGTGTGGTCGGGCAGGAGATGATGGTCGAACGGCTGCTGATCGGCCTCGTCACCGGCGGGCATGTGCTGCTCGAGGGGGTGCCCGGTCTGGCCAAGACGCTGGCGGTCAGCACCCTGTCCGAGATCATCTCGGTCAAGTTCTCCCGTATCCAGTTCACCCCCGATCTGCTGCCCGCCGACGTTATCGGTACCATGGTGTTCAACCCCAAGACCCAGGATTTCTCGGTCAAGAAGGGGCCCATCTTTGCCAACATCGTTCTGGCGGACGAAATCAACCGGGCGCCGGCCAAGGTGCAGGCGGCGCTACTCGAGGCGATGCAGGAACGGCAAGTGACCCTCGGTGGCACCACCTTCCCACTCGACGAACCGTTCCTGGTGCTGGCAACGCAGAACCCCATCGAGAGCGAAGGCACCTATCCGCTGCCCGAGGCGCAACTCGACCGGTTCCTGATGAAGGTGCGGGTGGGGTATCCCTCTCGCGACGAGGAACGGGAGGTGCTGGCCCGGCTCGGTGGCGATGAGGTCATTCCCGTCGAGGCGGAGCTGACTCCCGAGCTGATCCGCCAGGCGCGGGCGGACATTGCCGATCTCTATCTCGATCAGAAGCTGGCCGACTACATCGTCGATATCGTGCGGGCCACGCGGGCTCCGGACGAGATCGGTCTCAAGGACCTCAAACCGCTGGTTGCCTTCGGTGCGTCGCCCCGGGCCACGCTGGCCTTGGCACGGGTCGCCCGGGCCCACGCTTACATCCGCGGGCGGAACTACGTCATTCCCGAGGACATCCGCGCTCTGGCCCCGGACGTGTTACGCCACCGTATCGTGCTGACGTTCGAGGCCGAGGCCGAAGACATGGACAGCGACGACATCATCACCCGAGTGCTCGACACGGTCGAGGTTCCTTGAGCAGGGAGCTTGGAGCGGGTAGCTGGGAGGCACGGCCGGCTGCGTCGCAACCTGCCCCTCAGGAATTGCCTCCCGCTCACTGATTGTATGCCACCGGTTCCACCTGAAGTCCTCCGTCAAGTCAAAGGCATCCAGCTCCGTACCCGGGGATTGGTGGGAACCCTGTTTGCCGGGGAATACCGCTCGGTGTTCCGGGGACAGGGCATGGAGTTCGCAGAGGTCAGGCCCTACGTTCCCGGCGACGACTACCGGAACATCGAGTGGAACGTGTCGGCGCGGCTGGCCACCCCCTTCGTGAAGACCTACACCGAAGAGCGTGAACTGACGCTGTTGCTCATCGTCGATCAGTCCGGCTCCACCCGGTTCGGCCAGCCCGTCACCAAGGCCGCCCTGGCCATCGAGGTGGCGGCCGTGCTGGCCCTGGCCGCCGCCCGGCACAACGACCGCGTCGGGGCGCTGCTGTTCAGCGATGCCGTGGAACAGGTCATTCCGCCACGCAAGGGACGGCGCCACGCTCTGCGGGTAATCCGCGACCTGGTCGCATTCGAGCCCCAGGGCAAACGCACCGACCTCGCCGGTAGTCTCGCCTACGCCAGCCGCCTCCTCCACCACCGGAGCATCGTGGTCATCCTGTCGGACTTCCTCGCTGCCGACTGGGACCGTCCCTTGCGGTCCCTGGCGTCGCGCAACGATGTGGTGGCCATCATCGTCGACGATCCACGCGAACGAGAGCTCCCGGCCACCGGGTTGATCGAGTTGCGCGACGCCGAGTCGGGACGCCATGTGCTGGTTGACGCCGGCGATCGCGGTGTCCGTCGCCGGGCGGCGGCGTATGCCCACAGCCAGCGCGAACAGCGGGAACGCCTGCTGTCGGGCGCCGGAGTGGACTGTGTTTCGCTCAGTACCGCTTCCGACTACGCCATCCCGCTGCGACAAGCCTTCGCCCGGCGGGCACGCCGACTCCACCGCGGATGATCCTCGTCTGCCTGGTTCTGTTGCAGTCGGCGGCGCCGACGGTGGGTGACACCTTGTGGGTCGAGTACCACGCCTACGTGCCGCCCGGGCACCTCGTCCGCCTGCCATCGTGGGAACCGACGGGAGACGTCGAACTCCTGGGTACGGCGCGCGTCATCCGGGAAGGTGATTCGGTGACGGTGCGGTACCCACTGGTAGCGTGGCGACCGGGGAGTCATTCCCTGCTGGTCCCCGGCCCCGAACTCATTGCCCCCGACGGCACCGTTGAGTCCGGGCCGCCCCGCGCCGTCACGGTGGAGGTCGCCTCGGTGTTGCCGGATGCGCCGGCCGAGGAGATCCCCGTCAAGGCGGAATCGGGAATCGTCGAGCGCCCGATTACCTCGTGGATCCCGTTGGCGGTGCTGCTGCTGGCGGTTGCGGCGGTGGCAACCCCCTTGTGGTGGTGGTGGTTGCGCCGCGGCGCGACTCCGCCCGCCCTCCTTCAGCCAGTCGAACCGAGCAGGCCACAGCTCCCAATCGAACAGTGGTCGGCAGCCGGTGAACACCGGGCCGTCCTCGCCGCGGCGAGCGACACGGTACGCCACGCGTTGGCCAGCCATCTCGAGGAACTACCCGCCACGGGTGATACCGACTCCTGGGTTGAGGCGGTGGAACGGGAAACCGATGCCCCGTGGGATTGCGCGGCCGTGGTGGGTCTGAGAACGGAAGAGCGTCGGGTACGGACAGAGGGTACAACTCGCTGTTCT
>CAJVYZ010000121.1 GCA_913009915.1 uncultured Gemmatimonadota bacterium
GGGGCCTGGCCAGTGCCGGGGAAGAACTGGGCTGGGGCGGTGTGGGTCGCCTCAAGTGGCGGGCCAAGCCGACCGGGACACCGATGATCGTGTCGGGCGAGATCCACTTCTGGGTTCTGGCCGGAGGCTCCGATCACCTGTGCGGGCTCAGCGAAGACGCCACGTTGTGCTGGGGAGAAAACCGGTCCGGCCAGTTGGGCAACGGCCGCAATGACCGGCGGACCGTACCCGACACGGTCGCCACCGACTCGGTGTTCGTTCGTCTCACTTCCGGCTCCCAACACACCTGTGGCTTGACGGTGCCCGGACAGGTGTACTGCTGGGGCGCCAATCAGTCGGGTCAATTGGGAACCGGACGCGGCGCCTACGGTAACCAGGGGTGGAACACGCCACAGTTGGTCATCGGCGAGCTGGCGTTCCGGGTGATCGTGGCCGGCGAGAGCCATACCTGCGGCATGGTGGCCGACGGCCAGCTGTACTGTTGGGGCGAGAACGGCGCCGGCCAGCTGGGGAGCGGCTCGGTCGGCACCGGGTGGAGCAACGTGCCGATGTTGGTTGGAGGTGACTAAGAGGGCTAAGAGGGCTAAGAGGGACAAGAGGGCTAAGAGGGCTAAGAGGACTGGATTGAAGTCCCTTAGCCCTCTTAACCCTCTTAGCCCTCCTACCCCCCCAGCGCCGCCACGGTCAATTCGGAAACGTGAAGATTGGTGCCCGCCCCAACCCTGAGCCCGATCCCACCATCAAAGCCACGTCCCCGGTCGTGCTGGGATACCTCAGTCCCGTTGATATAGAATCGCACCATGTCAGCGCCAACCTCCACTGTCATGACGTTCTCGACCGGCGACCCTCCGGTATCGACCTGCCGGACGATGACGTCACTTTGTGTCCACGGGACCAGGGTGTGCCGCTCGGCTCCCGAATGGTGGAACAACCCGAAGGTGCCGTCGTTGTTGATCAGGAATGACATGAACTCGGTGGGCGAGTCGTTCCCGCCCTTGTGCGCGAATACTGGACCGAACGGTTGAGCGTCAGTGTTGAACGTGAAGATGACGGATTTGAGCAGGTAGTTTCCGGTGGCGACGCCGTCAGGCTGTATCAGGGTCACAGCTGAACCCGGCGGCGTGGTGATGTGCCATCCCGGTTTCATGACCACGAGAAACAGGGACGAGTCCGCCACCGAGGGGTCGTCGTAGGTGATGGTCCACGAAGAATCTCGCACCGGATCCTGCGCGGCAGCTGGCCCGGCCAGGATGGTGGCCGCAGCGATGGCGGCGGTGGTCAGTGATCCCTTCATGCTCGAATCCTCGAATTGGGTCGGGTGGCAGTCGGATTCCCATTACCCGAGCCGTGTGGTCGTCTTTACCTCGCGGAGCAGTATGCACTCCTGAGCCCATAAAGAGAAAGGGCGAAAGTCTTGTGACTCCCGCCCCCCCTCCTGTTGACGTCCTTGGTCGAGTCAGTTCAACCGGAACATCCAGCCGACCAGGACGTAGATCGCCTGGTTCCTGATGTCGTCGGGATCGGCCTCGGCATCGATGGTGGTGAGACCATAGTCGATCGCGACCTGGGCCATGAAACTGCCAACGGCCACTCCGCCACCGAAGAGGATACCGAAGTCCGTGCCTTTGATTATGTCCGAAGGGCAGTCTTGACCTGCGGTCGATCCACCGGTGGGCGTCGCAGTGAGGGAGCACTTGGCTTGGAAGGAAATCTGTGGCCCGGCAAACAACTCTACCTTGATGCCGCCGGCCGGAATGCCGAACACAACGAGAGCTGGAATCTCGATGTAGTCCACGTCTAGGCCCGATTCGCCGCCGGAATCCGAGTAGCGCGCACCTTTCTGGACGTAGAACACTTCCGGACGGATGCTGACGGCTCCCAAAGGAATGTCGACCATACCCCCGACAAGGAAGCCGGTGCGGCCGCTCCGGCTGAGGCCGGGGACATCCTTGTCAGCCCCGCTGAAGTTGGCGAGCGAGATGCCACCGATGGGGCCGATACCGATCTGCGCTGTGGCCGGAACGGCTCCGACCAGCAGTCCCGCGAACAATCCACCCATTACGACAGCGCCTAGACGCATGGGTTCCTCCTTTCAAGGGAAGCCCGGTCTGCGGATGGTACTCGCCACCCACCCAGGCATCCCCAAGTTCGGAAAACCGGCCCTTCCGGTCAAGCTCCTAAAGGGGGTTTCATGGTGAATTGTGCCTTTCTTTATACTCTTCCGGCCCGGTGCTTGCGAGACAGTTGGTGGCGAGCACGACCTTGTCAGTCCGAGTGTCGCAGATCTTGGTGCACTTCTCGTCCAACAGCGGCGATTCTTTGAGGAAGGACGTCGATGCGTTCGGCCGAGGTGCGGAAGTTGACGACGCAGGCACGCAGGAGATACACCTCGTCGATGACGGCGTTGGACAGGTAGACGGTGCCGCTCTCCTGCAGCCGGTCGAGGATGCTGGCATTCAGGGTATTGAGATATTTTCTGGTTGCAGGATCCGCTACGTCGACGTCTGACGGGACGTAGCGGAACGTGGCAATGCTCAGGTCCTGGGTGGCGCCCTCGAACTCAGGATGCTCGGTTATCCGGTCGAACAATCGCCGTGCCATGGCGATGTCGTCCCTGATCATGGTGACGAATCCGTCACGACCGACCTGTCGGAACGCCAGCCACACTTTGAGCGCCCGGAACGCTCTCGAGTTTTCCAGCCCATACTCGTAGTACATGAGCGGTGCATCGGCCGCTTCATCGACGAACGGGTAGTACGGTGGGTGATAACTGAACGTGTCGCGCAGGTGGGCCATGTCTTTCACCAGCACGCACCCCGCCTGCAGCGGAGCATAGAACCACTTGTGGGGATCGATGGCGATCGAATCGGCCTGGGTCATTCCACTGAATTCCCCGGCGCACTCGGGGAGTGCGGCGGCGGGAGCTCCGTAGGCCCCGTCGACGTGAAACCACAGGTCGTGCCGACGGCACAGGGCGCCGATGTCGGCCAACGGGTCCACCGCGCCGGTGCTCACCGTGCCGGCGGTGCCGACGACCAGTATGGGATGCAGCCCGTCGGCCCGATCCCGTGCGATGGCCTCGTCCAGCGCCGAGGGTATCATCCGCTGGCGGTCGTCCGTGGGGATCCAACGGATCGCCTCCGTGCCCATGCCCGACAGGTCGGCTGCTTTCTGAACCCAGGTGTGGGTTTCCTGTGACAGGTAGACCGTCAACCGGGGGCCGGCGGCCGCGCCGCTGCTGCGGATGTCCCACGGAGCCTTGGCCCGCCGCGCGGCCCAGAACGCCACTAGGTTGGCCATGTTCCCACCGCTCACCAGGAGGCCGTGGGGGGAGGGATACCCCAGGAACTCGGCGATCCAACGAACCGTCTGCCGCTCGATTTCGGTAGCCACCGGCGACAAGGGCCAGCCGCCGAGGTTGGGGTTGACGCTCGAGGCCAACAGGTCTCCCAGGGCCCCGATCGGCGCAGCGGAAGAGGTGATGAACGCCAGGAAATCGGGGTGGCCGTTGAACGTCGAATGGTCGAGGACCAGCTGGGTGGCTTCAGCCAGGAGCGCTGCAGGATCCATCCCGTCTTGTGGCAGCGCCGAGTCGCCGACGGCGGCTCTTACCTCGGCGGGCGTTTCACCAGTCGTTACCGACCGGCTGGGAAGGCTCGCCAGGAAATCGGCCAGATCGTCGACCAGCTGGTGACCCAGGGCACGGAAGGCATCAGGCGGGAGATCGAGCGGGGCATTGCGGTCTGGCTGGTTCATGTCGTTCATCCATCTCGTGGGTGAAGCGCAAGAGTACCGTCGGTGGACCGGAGGTCCAAGTCGTCGCCTTCCATCAGAACTGGCCCTGCCGGGAGGACGGGCGTATGGTAGATCGCCCCGCCGGGTATGTCGCCGGGCAATTGCGTTCCTTTAGGGAGAGTGAATTGGACTCGACTATCGCCGTAGGCCATACGGCCAGCCGCACGCTCACCATCACCGCCGAGCACGTGGCCAAGTTTGCCGAGATTTCCGGCGACTACAATCCGCTCCACTTCGACGAAGCCTTCGCGGCCGGGACGAAGTTCGGCCGGTTGGTGGCCCAGGGCGGACTGACGACCGGACTGCTTCACGCCTTGGTGGCCATGGACCTTCCCGGCCCCGGCACGGTATTCCTGAGTCAGGAATGGAAGTTCACGGCCCCGGTGTTCATCGGCGACACCATCACGGCGCGGGCCGAGGTGCTGAGCGTGCATGAATCCAAGCCGGTCACTCAACTGGGAATGACCGTCACCCGGGCCGACGGTGAGGTCGTCTTGGAGGGGAGCGCCTGGTGCTACACCATGCGCCCTGAACCGACTTCGTCGGCGGCTGAAGGGGAGGGTTGAGCTCCCATGGTCCGGTCGTGGTTGGTGGTGGCGTGCATGGCGGCTCCCGTTGCCGCCGCTGGGCAATCGGCCAGTGAGGTACCCGTGCCGGCCCCGGCCAATATCGTTTGGGGTGACGGTGCCTTCAGCGTCACGCCCACAACGTCGGTAGTGGTTCGGGTGGCCGATTCCATCGATGCCGGCCGGTTGGCCCGGCGGGCCGGGGAAATCTTCCGACAGGCGGCCGGGATCCGTGTCGCCGTCTCTAGCGTGCCGGCCGACAGCGGGTCGGTGGTGCTCGCGCTCACCGAGTCCGGAGCTGCAGAATCCTACCGGTTGCGGGTAACGGAAGCCGGGGTGGTGGTGACCGCTCCCGACCCAGCCGGACTGTTCTACGGGCTGCAAACCCTGGGGCAGTTGCTGGCGCCGGCCGATGATGGAACGGCGGCGATCCCCTCGGTCACCGTCGACGACCAGCCTCGCTTCGGGTACCGGGGCATGCATCTCGACGTGGGCCGGCACGTGTTCCCCGTGGCGTTCATCAAGCGTTACATCGACCTGTTGGCGCGCTACAAGTTCAACACCTTCCACTGGCATTTGACCGAAGATCAGGGATGGCGCATCGAGATCGAGCGATATCCGGGGCTGACGGGTGTCGGGTCGTGTCGTGCGGAGACGATGGTCGAGAAGAACTTCGACCCCTATGTCGGCGACGGGATACCGTATTGCGGCTTCTACACCCAGGCAGAGGTGCGGAACATCGTGGCCTACGCCGCCGACCGATTCGTGACGATCGTGCCCGAAATCGAAATGCCGGGACACTCTTTGGCGGCGTTGTCGGCGTATCCGCAGTTGGCTTGTACCCCGGGTCCGTTCGAGGTCGGCACTCGCTGGGGTGTGTTCGAAGACATCTACTGTCCCAGCGAGACGACCTTCGATTTTCTGGAGAACGTGCTCGCTGAAGTGCTCGACTTGTTCCCCTCCCCTTTCATTCATGTCGGCGGCGACGAGGCACCCAAGCGCCGCTGGCGCGAGAGCGAAGTGGCCCAGGCTGTCATCAGGCGGGAAGGCCTGGAAGACGAGCACGAGCTGCAGAGCTATTTCATCCGGCGGATCGAGCGGTTTCTCAACGCCAACGGGCGGCGACTGATCGGCTGGGACGAAATCCTCGAGGGCGGCGTGGCACCGGATGCCACGGTGATGTCGTGGCGCGGGATGGACGGCGGCATCGAGGCTGCCCGCCAAGGGCACGACGTGATCATGACGCCCGGGAGCCACGTGTACTTCGATCACTATCAAGGCGATCCCCGGTTCGAACCCCTGGCGATCGGCGGCTTTACCACGCTCGAGAAGGTGTATCGCTTCGAGCCGGTGCCGGCGGAACTGACCGCCACCGAGGCGCGCCACGTGATCGGCGCCCAAGCCAACGTGTGGACCGAGTACCTGAAGACCACCACCCAGGTGGAGTACATGGCGCTCCCCAGAATGCTGGCCCTGTCGGAGGTGTTGTGGTCGCCTGCGGAGGCACGCGATTGGCAGGCGTTCCGCAGCCGGTTGCCCGCCCGGCTCCGGGAACTCGATCGACTTGGGGTGAATTACCGCGTGCCGGAAGTCGAAGGCCTAGGGTTGGACCGGCTGAGCCTGACGGCGGAATACCCGCTTGCGCTGTCCACCATGATGCCCGAGGCGGTCATCCGCTACACGCTGGATGGGAGCGATCCGGATACCACGTCGGTCCGGTACTCCGCTGGCTTGGTGATCGCCGTTCCCGACGAAGGGGTAACGTTGACGGCCCGGGCGTTCGTGCCAGGCGGCCGCACCAGTCCCGCTAGTGCGGCTACCATCCGCCGGGGGACATCGCGACCGGCCGTGAAAGTCGACACGATCACCATACAACCCGGGCTGCGATACCAGTACTTCGACGCTCGACTGCGCTCGCTCGACCAATTAGGAACCCGGGCTCCCTCCCCCACCAGGGAGCGCCTCATCTCGGACGTGCGCCTGATGGGTGACGAACCGCCGGAAGAGTTTGCCGTGCGGCTGTCGGGTCTGCTACATGTAGCAACCGACGGCGTCTATCAATTCGAGTTGCTGTCGGATGACGGTAGCCGGCTGTGGCTGGGGAACACGCTGGTGGTAGATCACGACGGCCTGCATTCTGCCCGCGCCAAGCACGGGATGGTGGCGTTGGCAGCCGGGTATCACCCTATACGGATCGAGTATTTTCAGGCCGGCGGCGGCAAGGCGCTCGAGTTGCGCATGAGACAGGATGGCACCACGGAGTGGAGCCAACTTGGCGGGCGGGTCTTTGTGGAAGGCGGTACGGCGGTAGGGCGGTAGGGCGGTATGTTGCTGGCGGAAGCGAAACTGGGATTCAATGACTGGGGCCATGATGGGTTATCTGAATTGTCTTGTTGTGTTGTGCCTTGCCGGCGGAGTCGCGCTCCAGGCACAGGAGCCGCGGCTGGGCCGGATCGACTTCCCCACCTCGGGTTCGGCCACGGCCCAGGAATCTTTCCTTCGAGGCGTGCTGTATCTGCACAGTTTCGAATACGAGAGCGCCCGCGAGGCGTTCCGGGCCGCCCAGGAATCGGATCCGCGATTCACCATGGCCTACTGGGGCGAGGCCATGACGCGGAACCACCCGGTGTGGAACCGTCGCTACCGGGCCCAGGCACTTGCCGCGTTGACCAAGCTGGGTGCGACCGCCGAAGCTCGCCTCGCCACGGCGCCGACGGAACGGGAGCGGATGTATTTGTTGGCAGTGGAGACGTTGTTCGCCGATGGGCCCAAGGCCCAGCGAGATACGGCGTACATGTATGCCATGCAGGACATATCCCTGCTATACCCCGAAGACCTCGAAGCCCAGGCGTTCTACGCCCTGTCGCTGCTGGGGCTGAACCAGGGCGTGCGGGACTACTCTTCCTACATGAAGGCCGCCGCCGTGGCTCAGGACGTGTTCCGGGCAAATCCGCAGCATCCTGGCGGTACCCACTACATCATTCACGCGTTCGACGACGCGCCGCACGCGCCGCTGGGACTGCGTGCGGCGTGGGCCTATTCCGACATCGCGCCGGCCGCTCCACATGCGTTGCACATGACCAGCCACATATTCCTGGCGCTGGGAATGTGGGATCAGGTAGTGGAGCGAAATGAAACGGCGGTCGAACTCACCCACCGAGGGCCGGGTCACTATACAGCCTGGCTCGATTACGGCCTGATTCAGCAGGGACGTTATCGCGACGCGGTAGACCGATTGGTCGCAGCCTGGGCCAACCTCCCCGACGACGCTCGACCGGGGCAGCGGAGCTACCTGGCCGGCATAGACCGGAAGAG
>CAJVYZ010000122.1 GCA_913009915.1 uncultured Gemmatimonadota bacterium
GGGGATACGATGACGTGGTTAGAAGGGGTTCAGGCGGAGGAAGCCGTTGAAGAAGATGTGAGTGTAATGCATCAAAATTGTTAAGCAAAAAACGAGTGAAAGGAGATATGTAACATCCAACGAGGGAGAAAAGATATGAAGGGACTCACAAGAAGAAATAACGGGATGAGGAAAAAGGGGAAGATGCAGCGGCTGAGTGGCAGAATGGGTTCCGGACAAATGACGTTTTTTTGTTTCAAGCAGAAGACGGCATACGAGCTATATCAGTGTGACTGGAGTTCAGACGTGTGCTCTTCCGATCTCCAGCTGACCGAGAACCACTACACCACCGTCGGCACCGATCAGTTCCTCGAACATACCCGCCTGCTGACAACGACCGTGGGCGAAGTCATGAGTTCGGTCAATCCGCTCGTGCCGGAGGACGCGGGCCTCCAGGAAGCGGTCATTCACATGACCGAGCACGGGTTCGGCTGTGTCACGGTCGTCACCGCCGATGGAGCGGTGAAGGGCCTCTTCACCGACGGCGATCTCCGCCGGCTCCTGGCCAAGGAGGGGAGGGACATCCTCAAGCACCGGATGTCGGATTTGGACTACCAGACACCGATTACCGTTGAGCGGGGGGCTCTGCTGAACGTGGCCGCAGACCTGTTCCATACCCACAAGGTCGACAACCTCCTCGTCCTCGAGCAGGGTAAACCAGTGGGTATGCTGGACATCCAGGACTTGTAGCTAGAACCAGATGCGATAGGCGAATGCGGCCCCGAAGACCATCGTCGGTGCGATGAACAAGCCGCGTGCCAGTAGGATGAACACCTCGGTGCGCGCGTGCAGCGGGTCGTCACCCGAAAGCCGGGGGATGATCAGCGTTAGCCGCTGACCCAAGAAGAAGGACTCCCACATCAGCACCAGCAGGAATACCAGGAGCCAAGCCCGCTCCTGCTCCCGCCCGAGCAAATAGCGCACATCGTCACGCCAATGCCCGGCGATGAAACCAAGCAATCCAAGGGTGCTGACGATCTGCACCACGGAGTAGAACCACGGCGCACGGCGTCGATAGAGACTGACCGCCGTTACCACGCCCAGACCGGCGATGGCAATGGCGTAGATGAAGGCCCACCAGGGAAGTTCGCGGATGGTCACGCCTCTCGAGAGGGAAACCGGGTCGGCCTAAGGTGTGATGAATTCAGTCGTTCGTCAATGGATCATCGATCGGCGGGCTTGGCTTTCTTGACCCGCTTGGGTTTGTGCGGTCGCTTCTTGCCGTACGTGCCACGTCGGATCTTGCCTCGCCTGGACTTCTGATCACCGCGTCCCATCAGCCACCTCCAATTAGAGTAACTCCTGGAGGAGCGACCGGAGCATAGTACGGTCTCTCCCTTACGACTCCATTCAAGGACCCGTCGTTAGGGCCCCGAATCGGAATCCGCTTCAATCGTCTGCCGGCGCAAATCGTCCATGATGGTCCGCACTTGCGCCACCTGTTCCTGGGAGAAAAACGTCTCCAACTGCCGGTCCAGCCCCTCACGAGCCTCGTCCAGTTTCTTGGTCATGGCCTCCATCGACGCGCGGTCTACCTTTCCCTCGTGCTCCGCGAATATTTTCTCCGTCTCGGCCAGATACTGCACCACCGACGTGCGGAACTGCTGGCCCGCGGAATCAGTGAGCTGAAGGCGAGCGATGACCGTATCGATGGTTTCCTGGTAGCGTTGCTCGAGGGTTTCCTGTTCCTGGGCCGTTGCCGTCAGAGGAACCGTCAACAGTAGACCCACACCCAACAACAGATTGATCGGTCGAACCGTCATCGCCTCTCCTGGTCGATTGGAAGTGGGCCCAGCCACAGTTTCATCCCTTCGTGCGTGGCTGCAAACCCCATGCGCTCATAGAACGCTATAGCCTCTGACCGGCGCTTGTCGCTGGTCAACTGCACGAGATGGCACCCACGGTGCCGTGCCCGGTCAATAGCCCACTGCACCAACCTAGCACCATGCCTGGATCCACGTTCCTCCCGCGACACACGCACGCCTTCGATCAATGCTCGGCGCCCGCCACGATACGTGAGGTTCGGGATGATTGTCAACTGGAGAGTGCCGGCCACACGACCGGCCACATCGAGCACGACCAACTCCTGATTGGGGTCGCAGTCAATCGCCTGGAAAGCGGCGTAATACTCCTCCGGGAGTGGATCGCGTGCGTCCTCGCGGGTCGCGCCAATGGCATCGTCTGCCAGTAGCCCAACGATGGCCACCACGTCTTCCCGGCAGGCCGGCCGAATACTGGCAGAAGGTACGGCCGTCGGCGGCAGCGTGCTCAGCGCAGCCAGCCCTTCTTGATCCCCATCAGCCGCTGTTGGACCTGATTCTGCCCCGCAGCGTAGGCGAAACTGGCTGTGGAAACCTCGAACAACGCCGCAGCCATGTCGACATCCTCACCAAACGGGTACTTGTGGCAACGCCACACGTTCTCGTCGTCGATCACTTCCGCGGCCAGTTCCAGGACATTCGCCAGCGCCTCACGGCAGGTAGAAGCCTCCCAAAACAATTTCGACCGGAGGAACTTGTCCCTGGCAGCCTCCAGATAACCCGGGACCTGTGCCCGCAGTCGCTCGGGAAGCTTCTCCCCGGCCTCGGCTACTGCCTCGGCCAACTGGCTCAATGACCGGCCCGACATGCGATCCGCCACCAGTTTGCGGTAAGGCCGGTCCGCCACGGATACCATGAACTGCCCAAAGTCGTTCTGGACCACTCGCTTCCCTCAGCGACACGCGAAAGAGCTTCCGGTCAATGCGGGGTGCCCTACGAACCACATGCCCGAGGTGTTTCAGAACGGAACTCAGGGGCGCTGCTGGTAGACTCTTCGGAGTACCAGCTTCTTTTGGAACATCCGTCCCTTCACCTCCACCTCCACGACCAGCAGGTCGTTGTCGGCATCGCGGGACCAGTGTTCGGTCACCTGGAAATCCTTCGTCTTGCGCTCCACCTTGAGCCGATCACCTTTCCATTCGGCCTTGAGCTGGCCCTCGAGTTCCCAGCTCCACTCGACGTCGCGTTTCCGGCCATCGGTGGTGAGCATCACATTGTCGTAGGCGAGATTCAGAGGATGAAAGGTGACGGTGGTATCGGTCTGAACGATCTCGAACAAGTCGCTGCCGTACGTCAGCAGGCGGATCTCGGCAGCCAGCCGCGCCCGGTCCGCGCTGCTCGTGGTAGGCAAGCCTACCGTGGCGGCACCTCCGCTCCCCGGAAGCCCCGAGGGTGCCGGTTGCCCGCCGGGGAGGGCGCTGTAGGTCCGCAACCCGTCGTTCTGGGCGTGCAGATCCAGGGCCCGGTCGAGGTCGGTACTCCGAGTGGTATCCAGTTGCCACTGCCCACCGAGGCCCTGTTGGGCACCGGCCTGGGAACCCGGAAAACCGAGCACCGCTCCGGCCAGGATCAGACATGAGACCATCTTCACAGGAATCCCCCACACGAACGGGTGATACACTACAACTTGGTGATACACTACAACTTAATGAAAGGCGTGGCGACCGCAGGGGTTCCCCGTCCTGGGGCTGCCGCCGCCCCCTATCCATTCCTCAACATTCTACCCCGCTGAGCCGTATGAATTTATGTGACCACTATCGCACTGACGACCGCCGCCGGCCACGGGGTTGAGCTGGTGACCCATCGGGAGCAGCCTACCACAGGTACGCGAGATCCCGCGGATAGCGGGCTGGCTGCGGCTGCCAAGGACGGTGATCAGGAAGCCTTCGGGATCTTGGTCGATCGGTATGCCGGGGTGGTCAGGCGGGTAGCTCGTTCCATTCTGGGAAATGGCTTCGATGCAGACGATGCCGCCCAGGATGCGTTCCTTTCGGCTTGGCGGAACCTCGACCGATTCGACCCCAGGAGGCCGTTCCGCCCTTGGTTGATGCGTATCGCGGTCAATGCAGCCACGGACCTGTACCGGCGGCGCAAGGTGCGGCATGCCAGCACCCTGCCCGAGACCCTCGAAGACCGGGCCGCCGGCCCGGACCGAGAGACGGACCGGTCCCTGCTGCGGCAACGCTTGTCGGAGGCCTTATCGGAGTTGTCGGAACGGCAGCGGCTAGCCGTCACCATGTTCGACGCCGAGGGGTATAGCCACGCCGATATTGCGGAGATCATGGACGTGCCGGTCGGGACCGTCCGTTCGCTGGTTTTTCATGCTCGGCGCGCCCTGCGAGAAGCACTGGCGCCGTACCGAGGAGGAAGCACATGAAGGAGCGCAACGCATTCGGGTCCGAGCGAGACGGGGCCCTGGGAGCACTGCTCCACGAACATCTGAGTACTACGGACGACGCCTCGTTCGCGGAGAGGGTGATGGCGCGTATCCGCCAGGAGCCACGCGAGTCGAGTTGGGAGGTCCTGGCCGGGTGGGCGCCGCTGGGGATGGCGGCTGCCGCCGTTCTGGCCCTGGCGACCGGCCTATGGCTCGGTTCGGCCCGGGGAGACCGGCCGATGGTTGCGGCCGGTACCGCCGACCCTGTCGAGTGGCTGTCGACCAATGATCCGGTAACCACTGAGTTCGTCCTGACCGCTGTGCTCGTGGGCGATGGATTCGACGTGAATGGAGTACAACGATGACCAAATCCAAATGGACTGCCGGAGCCCTGTTGATCGCGGTCTTCGTACTCGGGGCTCTATCAGGTTGGGCAGCCGCGGGTCTGGCCGACCGCGACACCGGAGAGCGGCACCAGTCGCGCGGAGGCATGGTCGAGCACTTGGCGCAGGATCTGAACCTGACCGCCGAACAACAGGACAGCATCCGCGCAATCCTGGAACGTCACAAGGCTGGATTCCAGGTGATGCGTGAGCAGATCGGCAACGAAATCCGCTCGATTCTCTCTGCGGAACAACTGACACAATATGAGGAGTTGATGACCAACATGCGACACAAGCGCGAGCACGACGGCAAGGATCGCGACTCGATGCGCAGGAGGTCGCCGTGAGGACGGGATGGTCCTGGCGCGCCACGTTACTCGGTGGTGTGCTTGCTGCAGCGACCACCGTGACCGCCACCGGCCAGGAAGCGGGCCCATCACTGGTGGAACGGCCGGGCGGGCCGGCGATCACGCTGGACGAGGCCATCGCCCGGGCACAGCGGGTTCAGCCTACGGTGGTGCGGGCCCTGAGTGGGGTGAACAGCGCCGAACACCGGAAACGCTCTTCCTCCATTGGCGCCTGGCTCCCGAGCATCAACGGCACCTCGAGCGGCTCCTCCACCTGGAATGAAGGGGTTGCCCGCATCGATCCCAACACCGGCCTTCCGATCCCGGCCAACTCAGCCAGCCGGACCGTCGGCTTCGGGCTTTCGGGAAGTTGGGATGTGTTCACCGGCTTCTCACGCAGCGCCGAGTCGCGCCAGGCCAGGGCCAACCTCGAAGCCGCGGATGCCGATCTGATCGACGCGCGGTATCAGATAGCATTTCAGACCAAGCAACAATTCTACGGCGCGCTCAGCGCCGAGGACTTGCTCGGCGTGCGGCGGGCCGCGGTGCGTCGCGCCGAAGAGCAACTGAGCATCTCCGTCAACAAGTTGCGCACCGGCTCGGCCACACGCTCCGACTCGCTCCGGTCGGTCGTGACCCTGGGCAACGCCCGCGTGCAACTCGTCAATGCGGCTACCATCCTCGCCACCGCCGAGGCCAATCTCGGCCGGCTGGTGGGCATCGACGGACGTGTCGGCGCCATCGACGATCCGTCCTTTCAGGACATCGACATTGTGGTGTCGGAAGAGAGCCTTCGGCGAGAGGCGACGGCGGCGTCCCCGGCGGTGTTGAGTTCCGAGGCGTCGGCCCATGCGGCAGAACAATCGTGGAAAGCTTCCAAGGGTACGTGGTGGCCGAACCTCCTGCTGACCGGCAACTGGAACTGGAGCGCGAACAATCGAGTCAACGACTATCAACTGCTCCAGCAAAAATCACTGCGAATCAGCATGACGTGGCCCCTGTTCAACGGGTTCAACCGGGAGACCAACGTCGCCGTCCAGGCCAATAACTACGACATCGCCATCGCCACGGCCGAGGATACGCGCCGGCAGACGTCGGCCGCGCTGATCACCCGGGTCGCCGAGCTGAACGCGGCCAAACTGCGGGTGGAAATTGCCAGGGTGAGCATCGCTGCCGCGGAGGAGGACCTGCGCGTTCAGCAGGAACGATATCGGCTCGGTGCCACCACCATCATCGAAGTACTCACTTCGCAAGAGGCCCTCAACCAGGCCGAAGTCGACGAGGTCGGAGCCCATTTCGACCTGTTGCTGGCCAAGGCGCAAATCGAAGCCCTGATCGGGAGAGAACTATAGATGTCTCCATCACGCTCATCGAATCACCGGCCGGGCGCGCGAATCGCTGTCCTCGGGGCCCTTGCTGCCTTAGCGGCCTGCGCCGGCGAGGAGACCACCGAATTGGTCTACCAGGCGGTCCCGGTCGAGACCCGCGACATCGTCGTCTCCGCCGAGGCGGCCGGAGTGATCGAGCCGGACACCCTGGTGGAGGTAAAATCCAAGGCCTCGGGTGAGATCCTCGACATCCTGGTGGAAACCGGCCAGAAGGTTGGGCGCGGCGCTCTCCTGATCCGGGTGGACCAGCGGTCGGCGACCAACGCCGTGGCACTCTCCCAGGCCAATCTGGAGGTGGCCCTGGCACGGCTCGACAATGCCTCGTCCCAGAAGGCCCGGGCCGAGGAACTGTTCCACAGCCGGTCGATCACCGAGACGGAATACGAAGCGACCATGCTCGATTTCGCCAATGCCAAGGCCGAGGTCGTGCGGGCCGAGGTCCAGACAGACAACGACCGTATCCGGCTGGACGACACCGATGTGCGGGCACCCATTTCCGGCACCATCATCGAGAAGCAGGTGGAGCGCGGCCAGGTCATCTCCTCGCCGACACAGGACGTGGGTGGCGGGACGGTCCTCCTCAAGATGGCTGACCTGAATCTGGTTCAAGTGCGCACCTTGGTCGATGAAACTGACATCGGGAAGATCAAGGCCGGGCTGACAGCTACGGTCACGGTGGCGGCCTACCCCAACCGGCCGTTCCGCGGTGAAGTCGTCAAGATCGAACCGCAGGCGGTACAACAACAGAACGTGACGATGTTCCCGGTCCTGATCGGGATCCGCAACACTGACGACCTGCTGCGGCCCGGCATGAACGCCGAAGTGGAAATCCATATCGGGCGGCGCGACGGAGTCCTGGCCATTCCCAATGCCTCCCTGCGAACCCAACGGGACGTCAACTCGGCCGCCATGGTCTTGGGCCTGTCACCTGACGATGTGCGGGAGCAGCTGGCCACCGCCACCCGTGCCCGCCAAAAGGGGGAGGGCAACGATTCGACCTCCCGGGCAACGCTGGCAGCATCCACCAACGGCGATTCAGACCCGCAGGAGGCGGCTGCGGAGAACACCATCGAGTTCCAGGGTCGCACCATCACTCTCCCGGACGGCGTCACCCGCAGCCAGGTCGAGGCGATCTTCCAGAAGTTCCGCAGCGGCCAGCAACCCACCTCCGAGGAAATGGCCGTCATGCGCAAGCTGCGCTCCGCCATGGGCGGGGGCGGGGGCGGGGGCCGGGAAAGCAGTGCCCGGCGCCGGGGCAGCTCCAACGAGTACCAGTTCGGCGGGAGCTACGTCGTGTTCGTGTTGCGCAAC
>CAJVYZ010000123.1 GCA_913009915.1 uncultured Gemmatimonadota bacterium
ATTCCAGCGCGGCACCGCCGCCGGTGGACACGTGCGTCATCCGATCGGTGAGCCCGGCCTCGGCCACCGCGGCCGCCGAATCACCGCCGCCGACCACGGTCACGGTACCGGCGTCGGTTGCGCGTGCCATCGCCTGCGCTACGGCCACGGTGCCGTGGTCGAATGGCGGCGCCTCGAACACTCCCATGGGCCCGTTCCACACCACCGTGCCTGCCGCACCGATGTGGCGGGCGAACAGGGCGTCGGTTGTTTCGTCGATGTCGAACATGGCCCACCCCACTGGAATTTCCTCACGGGAAACCGATCGGGTCGGAGCGTCTGATGCCAGTCGTTGGGCGATGACAGCGCCGGTGGGCAAGATGAGTTTGTCGCCCGCCAGGTCGAGGAGCTTGCGAGCGAGGTCGATCTTGTCGTCTTCGACGAGTGAGGCACCGACCTGGTATCCCATCGCCTTGAAGAAGGTGCAGGCCATGGCCCCACCGATGAGGATGCTATCGGCGCGCGGGAGGAGGGATTCGATCAAGTCGATCTTTCCCGAAATCTTGGCGCCGCCCAAGATCGCCACGAACGGCCGCCGGGGATCATCGAGCACCCGGCCCAGAAACTCCAACTCCCGCTCCATGAGGAATCCGGCGACGGCCGGGTGGAGCAACCGGGCGACCCCTTGAGTGCTGGCGTGAGCGCGGTGCGCCGTGCCGAAGGCATCATTGACGTACAGGTCTCCCAGCAGGGCCAGCCGTTGGCTGAACGCAGGGTCGTTGGTTTCCTCACCGGGGTAGAACCGGGTGTTTTCGGCGAGGGCGACCGCGCCACGCGGCAGCCGTTTGGTGGCGGCGACGGCGTCGTCCGAAGCGGGGTCTTCGATGAAGGTGACGGGCGATCCCAACAACCGTTCCAACTGGAGCTGCACCGGCCGCAGCGAGTACTGCGGATCGGGCCGGCCGTGCGGGCGGCCGAGGTGTGACAGGAGGATCACCCGCGCACCATGGTTGCGCAGGTGGGTGATGGTTGGCAGCGCGGCCCGGATCCGACTGTCATCCGTGACGGCGCCATCACGCAGCGGTGTGTTGAAGTCCACTCGAACGAGCGCGCGCTGTCCCTCGAACTGGGTAGCGTCCAGCTGGTCCAGGGTCAGCTTCACAATCGAGATCCGACGTACCTCAACAAGTCGACACACCGAGCCGAGTAACCCATCTCGTTGTCGTACCAGGAGGAGACGTGGACCAGGTTGCCCTCGATGACGTTTGTCAGGGCGCTGTCGACGGTACTGGAACTCATGTTGCCGACGTAGTCGACCGACACCAGGGGTTCGTCACTCACTGCCAGGATGCCCGCAAGCGGCCCATCGGCCGCCGCCCTGAACGCGTCGTTGACGGCTTCGGTGCTGGTGGCTGTGGTGACCTGACACGTCAAATCCACTATCGACACGTCGGGCGTTGGCACCCTGAGCGCCATGCCGTCGATCTTCCCCTTCAGTTCCGGCAGCACCAGACCCGTGGCTCGGGCGGCGCCGGTCGAGGTGGGAATGACGCTCATGGCGGCGGCGCGCGCGCGGCGCAGATCCTTGTGCGGAAGGTCGAGAATTTTTTGATCGTTGGTGTAGGAATGGATCGTGGTCATGAACCCCTTCTCGAAACCGAAGGTATCCAGGATCACCTTTACCATCGGCACCAGGCAATTAGTGGTGCAACTGGCGTTCGAAATGATGTCGTGTTTGGCCGGATCGTAGGCCTGCTCATTTACTCCCATCACGATGGTGATGTCCTCTTTCTTGGCAGGGGCCGAGATGATGACCTTCCTTGCGCCGGCGGCGAGATGTTTGGCCGCCGCGTCCCGCTGGGTAAAGAATCCGGTCGACTCCAGGACCAGGTCCACCCCGATATCGCCCCAGGGGAGCAAGGCGGGGTCTGGCTGGGACAGCACCAGCAGCGGCTTCCCGTTCACCACGATACTATCGCCGGCGAGTTCCACACCGGGGAACCGCCCGTGCACCGAGTCGTACTTGAGCAGGTGCGCCAGTGTCGCCGAGTCCGTCAGATCGTTGACGGCGACAAACTCGATCTCGTCCACGCCCATGGCGTTCCAGGCGCGAATCACGTTCCGGCCGATGCGGCCAAATCCATTGATGCCAACTCTAATCGTCATGCGGAAGCTCCGTGTGTTACATGATCAGTTCATTACTGCCTGCCCCAAGGGGCCCTGGGCCCGGGCAAACGTCACCGCGTCCACTCCCCGCGCTCCGGCCGACGTCAGGGCCTCGGCGGCGGCAACCAACGTCGCGCCGGTGGTGAAAACGTCGTCGACCACCACGACCCGGCGGTCGCGCACGCCGCGAGCCTCGAATGCCCCGCGCACGTTCACCATTCTGGCCTCGGGGGCCAGGGCCGATTGGGCGCCCGTTTCCCGAATCCGGCTCAGGCGGTCCTCGGCCAGCGTGAAGCGGCCCATGCGGGCCAACGATCGTGCCAAGGCAGCGCTCTGGTTGTATCCCCTGGCCCGCCGCCGGCGCCGGCCCAAGGGGATCGGTACCAACAATAGCTGGTCCGTCAATGGCTCAAGCGATTGCATCGACCGCGCCATCGGCTCGGCGATGCGCCACCAGCCTTCGAATTTCAACAGGTGAACCGCCTGCCGGGCGCCGCCGGACAGCCACACGGCGCTGCGAACCCGGCCCAGACTCTGGGGCCACCAGTTGCATATCCGGCACGCCGGCTCACCCGGCGTCCTGGTCTCACCACACCGAACACATACCGGATGAGCCACGGTGCGCCAGCGAGACCGGCACAGCGGACACACCAGCGTCTCGCCATCGCGAGCGGCGTTCTCCACGCCGCACAACAAGCAGGCGGGCGGCATCAAGGCGCGCTCCAGGGCGGACAGCCCTTCGGCGAGCCTAACGAAGAGCCTGTTCGACGACGGCACGCATTACCTCACGCGGTGCATCGACACCGGGGAACCACAGCTCGAAAGCGGCCGCACCCTGGACCACGAGCATGGTGCGGCCGTCTTGGGCGGAGATCCCATCGTGTTGCAGCGTTCGAATCCACGGCGTTCGCCGGGGCCGATACACCAGGTCGAGCGCGTACCGCATCGCCGGCACTTCCGATCGTTCCACCGGAAGGGGGTCGGAGTCGAGCAGCCCCAGCGGCGTGGCGTTGATGGCAACTTCGGCATCGGACGGGTCGGCCACCGTGACCCCGCGGCTGGACATCCAGTCGCGGAATCGTGCCGCCTTGACCACCGAACGCGACTTGACTGCAACGGACGCGGCAGCCGACTTGGCGGCCGCGACGACAGCGCGAGCCGATCCCCCCGTACCCACCACCAACCAAACGCCGGCCGGCGCGCCTATCTGCTGCAACGCCTGCAGCACTCCCGCGACATCGGTGTTGTCACCCAGACTGCCCTGTTCGTCGCCCCAGAAGGTGTTGCAGGCGCCAAGCTGAGTGACCGTTTCGCTCGGTCGATCGACGGACTTGGCGGCTACTCCCTTGTGCGGGACCGTCACGTTGCCTCCACCACCGGCGGCAGTGAGCGTGGTAATCAACGTAGCAATATCACTGGCGTCGCACGGGAGCGGCAGATACACCGCGTTGATGCCCATGGCGGTGAACGCCGCCGTTTGCATGGCGGGAGACAAGGAATGCCCCACCGGAGAGCCCAGGATGGCGAACAGCCTGGTGTGTCCGTCAATCATCCGCTAGCTCTACGATCAGTCGGTCCAGGCTCTGGCTCAAGAGTGTCTCCAGCTGGTCAAAGGTGTCCCGGTAGGCTGCGATGTCGGCCCCAAACGGATCGCTCACCTCCGCCGCCGCTCCAGTCAGCCCGGCGAGCTCGCCCAGCAGATGCACTTTCCCCTCGCCGCCGAGTTCTTCCGCACGGCTACGGTGGTGGCGTGCCATGACGAGGATCAGCGCGGCATCCTCTACCAGATCCCTGGTCAGCAACCGGGCCACGTGACTGGAGAGATCGAGCCCGTGCTCGAGACTCACCAAGTAGGCTCCCTCAGAAACGGGGGTACCGTCCCACGCCCCCGTGCCGGCCGACCCGAGGGTGACCTCCGAGTTGCCAGGCGCCAACATGTTGCCCAACAGTGCTTCCGCCATCGGACTGCGGCAGATGTTTCCGGTGCACACCAGCAGGATGTCGGTCATCAGCGCAATCCTTTCCAGCGTTGCCGCTGGTCCACCGTGTCATCCGCCATCATGGAGCCCAGCGTCCTGCACGGGCCCGCAGTTCTTCTCGCGGGATAGCCCCTTCGCGAATGATGCCCGGCGGCACGACGGTACAATCGACCAGGGTCGACGGCGGTACGTCTCCCAGTACGCCCCCGTCGAGCAGCAGCAGCGAGCCGTCGTCGACCGCGTCCCGGAACAGGTCGTACAAGCCCTCGACCCCAGGGGCCGGCCTCCCGCCCGGGCGGTTGGCCGACGTCGAGGTCAGTGGCGCACCTAGCGCCGCGATCATCCGCCGGATGCGGTCGTGGGAAGTCACCCGCACCGCCACCCCGCCCTCGGGGCCGCGCAAGGCATCCGGCAGCCGGCCCTCCCCGCCCCGCAGCACCAAGGTCAATGGCCCCGGCCAGAATTCGTCGGCCAGCACCCGGGCGGCCGCGCTGAACACCAAACCGCACGACTCAGCCATGGGCCTGCTGGCCACCAGGAGGAGGAACGGTTTCTTGGGCGGCCGTCCCTTGATGGCCGCCAGCGCCTCGAGGTCGCTGGCCACGGCCCTCGATCCCAGGCCGTAGACCGTTTCGGTCGGGTAGCCCAACAGGCCACCCCCGCGCAGATGCGCGGCGACTTGGGGAATGGCCGCCTCGGCTTCGGCGTCGGTTCTGAAGGGAAGAATCATCCCGCGGTGCCTGCCCTTATCAGGCCCTCCGCCAGCTTCAGATCGTCGGGTGTGGTGACCTTGATGTTGCTCGGGCTGTCGGGGACTATCACCACCGGAGCGCCGGTCGCCTCTACCAGCGAAGCCTCGTCGGTAACTCGGGGGCTACCGGCGCCCGCCCGGCGATACGCCTCGGTCAACATCGCCCGGGGGAACCCTTGCGGGGTTTGGGCTCGCCACAGGTGCTGGCGTGGAATCGTCTCCTGGATGCGCGGGGGATCCGAACCCGGGTCGGTGCGCTTGAGCGTGTCCCGCAGCGCCACGGCGGCAACCGCGCCCACACCCGCCCGCGCTTGCCTGATCACCGCATCGATCACCGCTCGCCCGGCCAGCGGCCTGGCACCGTCGTGCACCAACACGATACTGCAGGATTCCGGCAACGCTGCCAGCCCGGCAGCGACGGAATCGCTTCGCTCCGCACCGCCGGCGGCGACCGTCAGATTCGATCCCATGACCGACGACAACCACTCCGGTGGGGCGGCGGCATCCTCACGGGAGAGCACCACGGTCACGTGCGCCACATCCGGATGGGCGGCAAAGGGCCGCACGGCGTAGAGCAACAGTGGCACCCCGCACAACTCATGATAGACCTTGCGAACGGATCCCCCGAAACGACGGCCTTCCCCGGCCGCCACGACCACCACCCCGACGTCACGCGGCAAGCGCCCTCACCAGGTCGTCCACTCGGTCAAGCCGAACCAGGTCTACCACCGATGGCCCGGCGGCGATACGGCTGGACGCGAAGCACCGGCGGAACCCGTGTTGTGCCGCCTCGGCGAGACGCCGGTCGGTGCCCCCCACCGGCCGCACTTCGCCCCCCAACCCCACTTCGCCGAGGAACAGACTGTCGGCCGGTGTCGGCGTCTGGTGCAAGCTGGACACCAGTGCCGCAACGACGGCCAGGTCGGCCCCTGGCTCGGTGAGGCGTACACCGGCACTGACCTGGAGGAAGACGTCGAGTTGGGCGAACGAGAGGCCGGCGCGCCGTTCGAGGACCGCCAGCAGGACGGCGAGCCGCTTGGGGTCGAGTCCGGTGGCGACGCGCTGAGGGGTGCCGTACCCGGTCGGCGCGGTGAGCGCCTGCACCTCGACCAACAGCGGCCGGGTACCTTCCATTAGCGCGGTCACGGCGGTGCCGCTGATGCCGTCGGCCCGGGCGGCGAGGAA
This sequence comes from uncultured Gemmatimonadota bacterium, assembly GCA_913009915.1. GTDB lineage: Bacteria > Gemmatimonadota > Gemmatimonadetes > Gemmatimonadales > GWC2-71-9 > N074bin45. The sequence continues at coordinate 6,061 of CAJVYZ010000123.1, forward strand.
CACCGTCGAGGGGTCCGCCACCGGGACGAGCCCCTCGCCGGTCATGGCAAAGACGCCCAGTTCGTCGACCGACCCGAACCGGTTCTTGGTGGCCCGCAAGAGGCGGTGGTCGAGCGTGCGCTCGCCCTCGAAGTACAGCACGGTATCGACGATGTGTTCCAGGGTCTTGGGTCCGGCGATGCCGCCACCTTTGGTGACGTGTCCCACGACCATGACCGCGGTACCGGATTCCTTGGCGAACCGCATCAGCCGCGCGGCGCATTCGCGCACCTGGGTGACACTCCCCGGCGCGCTATCGACCTGGTCGCTGGTGACGGTCTGGATGGAATCGACGATCAGCACACTGGCCCCGAGTGCATCACAAGCGGCGAGGATCCGTTCCAGGCCAGTGTCGCCCAGAACGTGCACACTTCCCGCGGGCTCGGTGAGCCGGGTATCCCGCAAGCGGAGTTGTTCGACCGATTCTTCGCCGGAGGCGTAGAGTACTGTGCGTCCGGTTCGATCCAGCCGGGCGGCGACCTGTAACAAAATGGTCGACTTGCCGATGCCCGGCTCGCCGCCGATCAACGTCATGGATCCGGGAACGACCCCGCCGCCGAGTACGAAGTCGAACTCTTCCAGTCCGGTACGCCACCGGGTTGCCCTCTCGACGGCGACGCTGTCCAGCCGGGTGGGCACCGGCGCGGCCGGCTCAGTGGCGCGGCGTCCGGTTTTTCCCTTGGCGATGCGAACGCCTTCTTCCGCCACGCAATTCCACGCCCCGCACCCCTCACAGCGGCCGACCCATTTGGCGTGGTCGTGGCCGCATTCACCGCATCGGAAAGTGGTACGGTACTTAACCGATGTCACTGGGTTCTTTCCGGTCGGTATGGTCGCTGAAGCGGGTGTACGATTTCTGGAAGTAGAGGTCCAACGTGCCCGTGGGGCCATTGCGGTGCTTGCCGACGATGATTTCCGCCTTGCCTTCGAGGCTGTTGCCGTCCTTGTCGACCGGCCCTTCGTACATCTCCGGTCGGTGGATGAAGATGACGACGTCGGCGTCCTGTTCGATGGCGCCGGAGTCCCGCAGATCGGAGAGAATGGGCCGCCGATCACCTCCGCGCTGCTCGGAGGCGCGCGACAGCTGCGACAGGGCCATGACCGGGACGTCGAGTTCCTTGGCCAACGCCTTGAGCGAGCGCGAAATCTCCGAAATTTCCTGGACCCGGTTTTCCATTTTCTCCGAACTGCGCATCAACTGCAGGTAATCCACGATCACCAACCCCACGTCAGCCTCCGCCTTGAGGCGACGGGCCTTGGAACGCATCTCGAGCAAACTCAGCCCAGGGGTGTCGTCGATCCAGATCGAGCAGTTCTGCAGAATGCCGGCGGCCCGAGCGAGCTGGGTAGATCGGAAGAGCGTCGTGTAGGGAAAGAGTGTAGATCTCGGTGGTCGCCGTAGCCTTAAAAAAAAAAAACAAAACAAAGGAAACCGCGAGCTTTACCGCATCCCCATCTCTC
>CAJVYZ010000124.1 GCA_913009915.1 uncultured Gemmatimonadota bacterium
CCGGGCGTCGCATCTGTGTCGTGATCTCTTGCGTTCGTTTAGAGTTGTTTTTTTTTTTTTTTCTTTTGTATTTTTTTTTTTTTTTAATGATACGGCGACCACCGAGATCTACACTCTTTCCCTACACGACGCTCTTCCGATCTGCATTGGTCGTGAGGTTGAGCAGCACCCGACTGAGTGCGATCGGATACCCCACCCGGAAATCGGCCGGCGGTTGTGACAGTGTGACCGTCAGGCCCTTCTCCTCGGCGATCGGCTCGATGATGTCCCGGACCGATTCCATGATGTCGGCGATGGAGAACGGGATCGGGTCGAGATCGACCAGCCGGTCGCCGCCCCGAGCGAGCTCCAGAACGTCACTCGCCATGGCGCTCAAACCGAACGCCGCCGAGTAAATGAGCCCCAGTTGTCGTTCCTGCAGCTCGGTGATCGGACCGCTTCTCCCCTGCTGCAGTATTTCCGCCAGGAACAGGATCGAGGTGATCGGCGACCGGAGGTCGTGCGCCACTTCCACCACCATTTCCAGCCCATCCGGCCCGGACAGGCGGTTGGCCAGATGGCTCGACCAATCGGCCTCCAGCTCCCGGGCGATGAACTCGAACGCCTGGAGGAAACTGATGATCTGAGCAGTGGGTGGAGGATCGGCCAGCCGCTCGATCTCGATCAAGGCGTTGCGTCGCAGCAAGACCAACACACGCCGGGCGAGAATGGTGAGCGGGAGCTTGGGCCGCTCGGCGTCAGGACAAGCGACACACCTGATTCCCGCCACCAGCCGCTCGACCAACCCGTCGACCTCCTGGGCGGAGACGGCGTCCTCGGACAGCGAGCACCACTCGCCACGCACCTGTTGCCCGGCGCGGGCAAGCACGTCCCACAGCCGGGCTTCGATGTCGCCGCCCGCCTCGGAGGACCTCACATCATCGGACGAAGGTGGTCGCCCGGCGTCCCGCTGTCCGGGCTGTTCGCCCGACAACACGGGGTTTGCTTTCACTCACCTCTCCTGGCCAGATCGTCTCGCTGGAAGTTGTGCTTGTCCATCAGGCGATACAGTGTGGTGCGATCGACACCGGCTAACCTGGCCGCCTTCGACATGTTGCCGCCGGCCCGACTCACCAGCCGGATCAGGTACTCCCGTTCGAACTGGGCGATCACATTGTCCTTGGCCGCGTGAAACGCTTCGTCGAGGACGGCCGCGCTGGCGGCGGACTCGGCCGGCCAGTCGGTGTTGTCATCGTAAATCGGAATGTTGTTCGGCTCGATGACCTGTTCGGGTTCGGCCAGCACCACCACGTGTTCGATCACGTTCTGCAGTTCCCGGACGTTCCCGCGCCACGGGCGGGAGCGGAGGAAGGCGATACTGCTGTCGCTCAGCTTGGGGGCATGGGCGCCCGCCTCCCGGTGCCGGAGCCAGTAGTGGGTGAGGAAGTGGTTGGCCAGGAGCGGAATGTCCTCCTGGCGGTTGCGCAGCGGCGGCAGGGCTATGGGCACCACCCGCAGCCGGTAGAACAGGTCCTCACGTAGTTCGCCGTCCTTTACGGCCTCCAACGGGTCCCGATTGGTGGCGGAAATGAACCTGACGTCGACGACGGCATCCTGCCCCTCGCTCCCCACCCGCCGGATGACGCCGTCCTGGATCACCCGGAGGAGCTTGGCCTGAAGCGCCGGCGACATCTCGGTGAGCTCATCGAGGAACATGGTTCCCCCGTGGGCCGTCTCGAGTAGCCCCGGCTTGTCCCGGTCGGCCCCGGTGAAGGCGCCCTTGCGGTGGCCGAACATCTCCGATTCCAGGAGCGGCTCGGGGAGGGCGGCACAGTTGATGGGCACCATCTGCCTACTGCTCCGACGGCTATTTTGGTGGATGAACTGGGCAATGACCTCCTTGCCGGTGCCGCTTTCGCCGGTGATCAGCACCGAGGCGTCGGTGGCAGCCACCTTGCGGGCCATGTCGACCGCCTGGCGGAACAAGGGCGATATGCCGATCAGCGTCTGGGAATCACCGCCGTTCTGCTGTTTCAGTTGCTGCCGGAGATCGTTGGTTTCCCGGGCCACCATGACCGCGTGGGAAGCTCGTCCGATCAGCACCTGTAAGTGTGTGGCAGAAAAGGGCTTAGGCAGATAATCCCAGGCCCCGGCACGGAGTGCCTCGATGCTGCTCGCCACACTGGGGTTGCCAGTCATGACCACCACGATAGTAGGCGGAAAGTGTTCCAGAGTGGCCTTGAGCAGGTCCATGCCGGAGACCTGTGACATGTAGAGATCGCACAGGATTATGTCGAACTGGCGCCGCTTGACCGTGTCGAGAGCCTCTTCCCCCCGGCCGATCAGGGTGACGTTGAACCCGTCCATCTTCAGGACCGTGGCACAACTCTCCCGCAGGGTGCGTTCGTCGTCGATCACCAGGATGCGGATGCTCGACTTGACCTCCGGGGGGATGGAAAGAGGGTCCCTGGCGGGGTTCTCCCCTTGGGAGGCCGAGGCCGACGATTGGGCGACTGAACTGGCCATCCTGCCACTCCTTATGGATTATGCACGTACGAGCGGCGGGGGCGGCAGGGCCGGGGCACACTCCCGGAAACCACCGCTCCCATACCCGATGGTGACAAAAATAGTGCAATTTGCGTCGAACAGTGTGTTCCATACCACATAGTGCTGCGTGGGGCAACCAGTACCGTTTGACGTTGGCCACATGTTACTGCAAACTGGGGACCACATGGGTGTGGCGATGTGACAACAGTCACTTGAGTGGGGGGGCTGGCGGGCCCGTCCGCCCAGCCCTTTTACGGTACTTCCCTTGCAGGATGGGCGATTTACTATGGAAACAGACGATCAGCGGCCGGGTTGGGGCTTAGCAGAGGGAACTTCCTGAATGGCAGATACAGATCGCAACCTCCCGAGCACGAACGTGATTGAGGGGGAGACCTCACGAGGGGTGACCTCCTATGCGTCGGGCCTGGCACCGGACGAACTCCGGCAACCATCGACGTCCGAGCCGCCGAGCGAAGAGCCTACTGGGGTCCCTTGGGGACGGTATATCGCTGCCCTCCGCCGGTACAAGTGGCTGATCCTCCTCGCCACGGTCATGGGGACCGGGGCAGCGATTGTCGCATCACGATTCATCAAGCCCGAGTACACCGCCACTGCAACGATTTGGATCCAGTCTCCGACTAGGGGTGACGGACCTGTGCAGCCCGCCAATCTCCTCCAGTCTTTCGCCTGGCAGGAATTGTTGGGAACCAGCGTCGTGCTCGACTCGGTGGCCCTCAAACTCAGACTCTATCTGGAGCCGGACAACAAGGCAGATTCTCTGGTGTTCGAAAGGTTCACCCTGGCTGAACGCACCACCCCGGGAAAGTATCGTCTCCGCGTTGCGCCGAACGGCCAAACCTACGAACTCGAAAACGCCGATGCTGAAGTCATAGAGTCGGGCGCGATCGGAGACTCCATTGGTCGGTCGCTCGGCTTTCGCTGGGCGCCGGTAACGGATTTGCTCTCGGCAGACAACACAGTGGCATTCACCGTGATCACGCCCCGAGAAGCATCGACCAAGCTACGGACGCAATTGTCCTCGACCATGGCTCAAGACGGCAACTTCCTGCGGCTGCGTCTGTCGGGGACGGAGCCCCACCGCTTGGCAGCCATTCTGAACGGCGTGACCACGCAGTTCGTCTCGGTGGCCGCCGAACAGAAGGCCATGAAGTTGACGTTGCAGGCGGCAACGCTCGAACGGCAATTGGAAGACGCCTCTCGGAATCTGGATGAGGCAGAAACTCGGCTACAGGAATACCGGATCCAGACCATCACCCTGCCAAGCGAGCGAACCAGCGGGGGGTTGGCGGCAGGGCTCACCGAGACCCGAGCACCAGTCATCAATCGGTTCTTCGAGCGAAGAACCAGGCAGGAACAGCTGCGGGAGAACATCCATGCGCTCGAGACGACCGTGACGGGTTTCCAGACTGGGGCTCTGGGGGCCGCGGCCCTGCTGGCGCTGAACGTCACCACATTTTCACCCAATCTTCGCAGTTCCCTCGAAGACCTGACCACAGCTGAGACTGAATTGCGGGATATGAGCCACCGGTTCACGGATGAAGCACCAGCGGTGATCACATTACGACACCAGATCGCCTTCCTCACCGAGGAAGCCATTCCACAGTACACCGAGCAATTACTCGAAGCTCTCCGAGCTCAAGAGCGGAGACTCTCAGCCCAGATCACAGCGCAGGCACGCGAGCTCAAGGAAATCCCGGTTCGAACGATCACCGAGCAGCGTCTGACGCGAGAGAAGGTCGCGGCCGAAACACTGGTACAGATGCTACAGAACAACTACGAGTCAACTAAGCTATCGCTTTCGAGCACCATCCCTGACGTCCGCCTGCTGGACCCCGCCGTCGCGCCGATCCGGCCCAGCAGCAACGACGCTCCGAGAATCATCTTCATGGGATTTGCCGCGAGCCTGGCTGCCGGGCTTGGTCTGGCCATTCTCCTCGACCAATTGGACAGGCGCTTCCGCTACCCCGAGCAGGTCTCCGACGACCTTGGCCTCACCATTCTCGGCGCGGTGCCCGCCATCAAGAAGCTCAAGCACGGCAAGCGATCACCCCAGGAAGCGTCACAGGTCATCGAGGCCTTCCGCACAGTGCGGCTATCCCTTGCCCACAGCTATGGCACTGCCGGCCCCATCATGTTCACTGTGTCGAGTCCGGGGCCTGGTGACGGCAAGTCCCTGGTTTCCTCCAACCTGGCGTTGTCCTTCGCAGAGGCTGGCTATTCAACGCTGCTGGTCGACGGGGACATCCGCCGAGGTGAACTCCACCGGATGTTCGACATTGATCGGCAGCCTGGTCTGCTCGATTTTCTGACCCACGACGCCGACTTCGAATCCATCGTACGCCAACCGCAACGCAGGCTGGCCATCATCCCTTGCGGGACCCGCCGTCATCTGGGACCGGAATTGCTCAGCTCGCCGGCCATGGGTGAATTTATGGCCCATTTCAAGACCAAGTTCGACGTAATCATCATGGACAGCCCACCGCTAGGCGCCGGGATCGACCCGTTCATCCTGGGAACTACCACCGGCAACCTGATCTTGGTGTTGCGCTCGGGCGAGACCGACCGGAAGCTGGCCGAGGAAAAGTTGAAGCTCATCGACCGCCTGCCCATACGCATGCTGGGAGCGATCCTAAACGACATCAATACCGGCGAAGGAGCGTACCGCTACTACAACTACGTCTACGATTATCACCCGGAGGACGACAACTCCGTGCTATCCCTGCCGGTCGGGGCCAACGGCGACCGCTCCTGACTGCGGCAGGCCCCATCACAACGACGGCCCCGGTTCCCAAGTAGGGTCCCGGGGCCGTTTCGGCAGTAGGTGCCCCGCCCTGCTACTGCGCTTTCTGTGGTTCCTGCGGGTCGGAGAGCTCGAAGGACCGAATGGTCGTATCGTCGGCCGAATCCGTGGCGATCTGGCGAAGCGCGGTCGTGGCCCGCAACAGTAATTCGGTCGCCCCGATCTCCGCCTCGCGGAAGTCCGGCACCACCGAGTATCCGGCCCGGAGAATGACGAGCCGCTTGCCGCCGTTCGCGTCGAGACTTTCCGACTCGATCGCCGCCCGCAGTCGCTCGACCATCTTCATTGCTCCCTCATCGTCGGTCGCCGGAGCGATGATGGCAAACTCAGTTGGTCCCAGGCGTCCGATGGCATCAGAAACCCGCCCGACCTTGCGGAACAACTTTCCGACGGCCACGCCGATATCCTGGGCATCCTCGCCGGCATCGCCCACGGCTGACTTCGTTTCGGCGGCTGGAGCGAACACCACGCAGGCGAGCGGGTGGCTGTGCCGATATGCCTCGGATCCGATTTCCCGGGCACGCTGTGCCAGACCTCGCCGGTTGTATAGCCCGGTGGCCGCATCAACGGTGCTCCGGTCGCGCTCGAGTTCAACGGCCATTCTCGACCGGAGATAAGTCTTCATCTTGAGCAGCAGGGCCTCACCATCGAGCGGCTGGCCAAGAAACTCCCAAGCCCCGGCACCGTAGGCCTCCAGGCGCTGCGCCCGTCCCGAGGATCCGGCTGTCGTGATGATGACCGGCGTGGTATCGCTGAATCGAGGGTCTTCTCGCAGGAGGCGACATACCTCAAGTCCGTCGATATCCGGCAGCTGGAGGTCGATGATGGCCAGATCGGGATGGGCCGTTCCGGCGCGTTCCAGCGCCTGGCGTCCGGTAAACGCCCTCAGTACCGCGTACCCCTCCGGAGCCAAGATGCTCTCGAGCGAGCGGGCGGACCATTCCTGATCGTTGGCGACGAGGATGAGCGGAGGGCGAGTATTGGTTTCGCTGTCGACCATTATGGCAGGCCGTGGGTTGGGGTGAGCGGTTCGTCACACTTGTCCCGCAGAAGCCGTGCGCAGCCAAGGTCGTTTTGCTAATCCTTTTTGAAGTAACGACTTACACACATGGTCCGTAGTCAGATACTGTTCCCGACGCGGCATGGACGCTACAGCCTTGCTGGATGCCCTCCGCGCACTTGTCGGCGACCACTACAGCCAAACTCTGCGTCGCCGAAATCATGGCGGGGTCGCAACGATAGTCGATTCTTGCTGTAGCCGCGCCACAACAACGGAACCGGAGTTCAGCCCGGGCGGGCACTAGATCGGTGGCATTAACACGTTGACAATCAACAACTTACTACACTTACCACCGACAGGCAGGAAGGGTGAGGGAACCGCTGAATCTCGGCTTCGGACTTGAAATAGTGGGGCAGCAATCAACTAGTGAGAGCCCCGATATATGACTTGCGCCAATTGCGGAGCGAGTATTCCTGCCGCAGCCAAACAAACCGGGAGCCTGACAGTCTCCCTCTGTCGCGAATGCGGCTTGATGATTGGCCCTTCTGACAACCTCCACGAGCGGAGAGGTTTTCTGGCTCGCCTGAGCCGCTTTGGGCTTGGGGCTCGGTCGCGGCCGTTGTTTCGCGAGCAACGCCGGGAGTCCTCACAATGATCCTCTTCATAGCGGTCAGCGGTCCGACTCGGCCATGAGGCGAAGATTCGTGTCTGGGGTACTTCTTGGCGGGCTAGTCCTGATAAGTGGCCTTGCATCGCCGCCGCCACTCCTCGGTCAGAGCCGGGCAGGAGCCACTCGCGTTGAACTTGAAACGATGCGAGATCTGGTACGATCCGGTTCGCTCAAGATGAATTCTAAGGAGCTGATGGAGATCGAGCGGCGGCTCTCCTCGGGAGACTTTAGCATCGGGGATCAAATCTCGCTACAAGTGATCGGGGAATCTTCGCTGACGGGCACGTTCAGCGTGACCCCGGGCCCCGCTATCTCACTGCCAAACATCCCGACGATATCGCTGGCCGGGGTGCTCCGATCAGAGCTCGAAGAACACCTCACAGAAAACTTGTCCCTATATGTCAAGGACCCCGAGTTGCAGGTGACTTCATTGATGAGGATCGCCATGTTCGGTGCCGTGGAGATCGGAAGAGCACACGTCTGAACTCCAGTCACACTGATATATCTCGTATGCC
>CAJVYZ010000125.1 GCA_913009915.1 uncultured Gemmatimonadota bacterium
GCCGCGTGGTTCTCCGACACGGGCCAGGGTCATCTTGATCAGGTTGGTGTTGAACCCGCCGGCCAGTCCCCGGTTGGAAGTGAGCATGATGACCGCCGCCCGCTCGGGGCCGCCTTGCGACGGCGGCTTGGGCTGTTGCAACAGCGGAAACCGCTCCACCAGCTCCGGGGTGACCAAGTCGCCGATGACGGCGGCGAGGGCCTCGGCGTAGGGGCGCGCGCACCGGACCCGGTCTTGCGCCCGCTTGAGCTTGGACGTCGCCACCAGCTCCATGGTACGGGTGATCTTCCGCGTGTTCTGGACCGAGCGGATACGAGCCTTGAGCTGCTGACCCTTGGCCATTATGCCGTCACGAACAGCGGCTGGAAGGCGGTGATAGCGGCGTCGAGCTCGGCCGTGAGGTCGTCATCGAGGACCTTCTTGGTACGGATGCCTTCGAGGACGGCCGGACGCGAGCTGCGCAGGTACTCGAGGAAATCGGCCTCCCACTTGCGCACCTGGTCTAGGTCGACCTCGTCGAGGTGGCCGTTGGTGACGGCGTAGATGATGGCCACCTGCTCTTCCACGGGCACCGGCGAGTACTGCGGCTGCTTGAGCACCTCGACCGTCCGAGCGCCCCGCGCCAGTTGCCGCTGGGTGGCGGCATCGAGATCCGACCCGAACTGGGCAAAGGCCTCCAGTTCGCGATACTGAGCCAGGCTCAACCGCAGCGGACCGGCCACTTTCTTCATGGCCTTGATCTGCGCGTTTCCGCCCACGCGGCTGACGCTGATCCCCGGATCCACCGCGGGACGAACGTTGGCAAAGAACAAGTCGGTAACGAGGAAGATCTGCCCGTCGGTGATGGAGATGACGTTGGTCGGAATGTAGGCCGACACGTCACCGGCCTGAGTCTCGATTATCGGCAGCGCTGTGAGGGATCCACCGGGCTTCTTGATACGATCGTCGAGCTTGACGACATCCGGGTCGTCGGAAATCCTGGCCGAGCGCTCCAGCAGCCGGCTGTGAAGGTAGAACACGTCGCCGGGGTAGGCCTCGCGTCCGGGAGGACGCCGCAGCACCAGCGACATCTGCCGGTACGCCGCCGCCTGCTTGGACAAGTCGTCATACACGCACAGCGTGTCGCGGCCTTCCTCGTACATGAAGTACTCTGCGATGGCGGCGCCGGCGTACGGCGCGATGAATTGCAGCGGCGCCGGGTCGGAGGCCGAAGCGGCCACCACAACCGTGTACTCCATGGCTCCCGCCTCGCGCAGCTTCTCCACCACCGTAGCCACCGTCGACAGCTTCTGACCGATGGCCACGTACACGCAGACGACGTCCTTACCCTTCTGATTGATGATGGTATCGATGGCGATGGCCGTCTTGCCGGTGCCGCGATCGCCGATGATCAGCTCGCGCTGGCCGCGGCCGACCGGAATCATGGAATCGATTGCCTTGATGCCTGTCTGCAACGGCTGATTGACCGGCTGCCTAACGATGATCCCCGGAGCGATCATCTCCACCGGACGGTACCCCGCCTCCTCGATCGGTCCCTTGCCATCGATCGGATGTCCCAGCGGATTCACCACCCGGCTCAGCGTGCCGGGTCCGACCGGCACCTCCAGCAGGCGCCCGGTGCAGCGGACTTCGTCTCCTTCACGCAACTTGAGGTAGTCGCCCATGATGGCGGCGCCCACGTTGTCCTCTTCCAGGTTCAACACCAGGCCGTTGACCGTCTCACCCGTCTCGGAGGAGGTAAACTCAAGCATCTCGCTGGCAACCGCGGAAGTGAGTCCGTAGATGCGGGCGATGCCGTCCTTCACTTCCAGGACGGTGCCGACTTCCTTGGTGTCGATGGTCGCCAGGTCGGCGGACGCGATTTCCTTGAGGAGGACTTCTTTGAGTTCGCCGGGGCGAAGGACCGAATCGGTGGCCATGATACTCGCTGGCTGGGGTGGAAACGCCATTTTCTGGTACAGCTTGTGAAAATTATCACAATGGGAAAGCCAGAGCAAGACAGCCCCAGCGCCGTGTTACCTTATTGCCTGTGAAAGACTTCTCCCCCTTCCCCCGCTATCTGGCCAAGCGCACCAGCGACCTCGGCGACAAGGTCCTGCAGCAGCTCACCAGATGGGGGGTCGACGAGACCGCGATCCTCCTGGTCCTAGCGGCCGGCGTCGGCACGGCCGTTGGGGGGAGCATCCTGCTGTTCTACCGCGGCATCGACCTGGCGGCCACGGTGGTGCCCGGCATCACCAGCACCCTCAGGGTCCCCGTGGCCCTCGCCACCATCGCCACCCTTGCCCTCGGCCTGGTCATCGTCCGGGGGATCGTCCACTTCGGCACCAAGGACTCGCCCGGCGAGAACATCCCGGACGTGATGCACGCGGTGGCCCGCCGGGGCGGTGTGGTCCACTCGGTCCCGGTCGTTCTCAAGACGGTGGCTGCGGCGGTCACCCTCGGCAGCGGTGGCTCGGTCGGCGCCGAGGGGCCGGTGGCGGTTCTGGGATCGGCGTTGGGCAGCCGCATCGGACGGTACTTCCGGTTCCGTCCCAACCGGCTCAAGCTGTTGGTCGGCTGCGGGACGGCGGCCGGTATTTCGGGAGCGTTCGGCGCTCCCATCGCCGGGGTGTTCTTCGCGCTCGAGGAAATCATCGGCAGTTTCCGAACCTTCGGACTGGCGCCCGTGGTCGTGGCCAGCGTGGCGGCGGCGGCGGTGACCCGCATCGGCCTGGGCGAAGACCTGGTCATTACCATCCCCCAGGAATACACCATCGGACCCACCAGCGATCTGTTCCTGTACGCCTTGCTCGGCCTGCTGGGCGGCATCGTGGCCGTCCTCTACAACCGCGGCGTCTGGAAGATCCACGACTTGCTGGCCGACGTCCCGGGCTGGCTCAGGCTGGTGTTCGCCGCGGTGGTTATCGGCGCGGTATCGAGCCAGTTCGAGCCCGGACTGTGGGGACGCGGCCACCAGGGCATGGATCTGGGACTGGTCGTGGGGCAGTCGGCCTGGGTGCTGGTGCTGCTGGCGGTGGCCAAGATCGCCCTGACGGGGCTGACGCTGGCGGGCGGCGGTGTCGGTGGGGTGTTCACCCCGGCGTTGGTCATCGGCGGAACGTTCGGCTCGGCGGTGGGCATCGGGCTCAACACCATGTTCCCCGATCTAGGGATCCAACCGGTTGCCTTCGGCCTGGTCGGGATGGCGGCCTTGGTGGGCGGCGCCACCCACGCGCCGTTGACCGCCATCTTCATCGTCCTGGAAATGACCAACGACTACGGCCTGATCCTGCCGCTCATGCTGGGGGGTACGCTGGCGTACGTCGTGGCCAAGCGGCTGCAACCCGAGTCGATTTACACCGAATGGCTGGCCCGCCGGGGCGAACACATCAGCCACGGTACCGACGAGGGAGTCCTGCGCAGCCTGACGGTGCAAGACGCCTACCGCAACGATCCGACGATCGTGCTGGCGGAAGCCACCCTGGCGAGTACGCTGCCGACGATTCGCTCCAGCAACCAGCTCGAATACCCGGTCGTCGATTCGGACAACGTGGTGGTGGGGATCTTCACCTGGCAGGATCTCAAGAACGCACTGGCGGACCCCGACCTCCCGAGGAACACTCCCATCCGCGACATCGCCCACCCGTTCAGCGAAGGGGTCACCCTGGGCGACGATCTGCAAACGGCCTTGCGGCAGTTGGGCGCCCGGGACGCGCAAATGCTCCCCGTGGTCGACCGGGTACCGCCCTATCACCTCCGGGGGATCATCGGCCGAACCGAGATCTTCGCGGCCTACGACCGGGCGGTGGACTAGAAGGAAAAGAGGACTAAGAGGGCTAAGAGGGAAAAGACGTATTAGCCCTCTTAGCCCTCTTAGCCCTCTTTTCCCTCTTAGCCCTCTTAGCCCTCTCCTAGCTCTCACCACAACAGCCTGCTGCGCGTCTTCCCTTGCACGAACCGCGTCAGAATCTCACCCGGCTCGAGGTCTGCCAACCCCGCTGCACTGACCCCGGCGACGCGTTGCGCGGTCCGGCCTAGGTGGCTGGCGGAGGAGAACGGCAGGATGCGGGACACATCCGCCTGAGTGTAGCCGGGGTTGTGGAGCAGCTGTGCCGCACAGACGATCCGGGCGAGGTCCACTGCCCGCTTGAGATTGGGAGCCCCCCCCGCCGCGAACTGGCGTGACAGGTACTCCCGGCTGATCCCGAACCGCCGAGCGATGGCTTCGGTCTTCAGCGCCCCATCCGCTTCCCTGATCACCACATCCCACACCTTCACCTGCAGCGGCTCGAGGAGATTGAGCATCCGCGGCGCGTGAGCCAAGGCGGCTCTCCGGCGGGCGGAGAGCGAGACGCGGAGCACCAGCTCGCCGACCACCGGATCGTCGACCCCGAAGACCGCGGCGGCCGCGACACCCTCACTGTGACACTCGAGCAAGAGGCCCCCGTCGTCGGGACGAAACGCGGCATAGACCACGACCGCAACCGCGGGATACTGCTCCTGGACCAGCGAGCGCGCCTCACGCCATAACCGGTGGCGGGGGGACAGCACCACCGCGTCGACCACCCGGCTGGCAAACAACCGCTCGAGGCCGGCGATGCTGCGGCAACTGACCAGGCTGGGACCGGTCTTTGGCAAACTGCGACGAAGGTAGGACACCGCGTCGCGCGACTCGACCAGCGCGGCGATGGAGGGCATGTTAGCGGGGCGGCGGGGCGGCGGGGCTGCGGGGCGGTGGGGCGGTGGGGCCGGTGTCGGCCGCTGCTTCGTCTTCCGCATGTTCTACCGCATCTTGCCGATTCTCGTCGACACTCTCCCGATCACCGCCCCCCCCCCGCAGCCCCGCCGCCCCGCTGCCCCGCTTCTTGACCCTTCCTTCCCCTACGGCGATCAACGTCCGGGCCATTTCGCCGGCGCGCTTGAGCACACCGCGAGCGTTGTCGTAGCTCAACTGCTTCAGCGCCTGGTCGAGGGGCAACCAGCGGTAGTCCGAAAGGCCCTCGCTCTGCTGCGGGACCGGGACGCCTTCGGTGCTCTCGAACAGGAAGAAGTGGCAGTACTTGTGGATCCGCCGGCCGCGGAACCGAAAATGCCAGTCGATCAGGCGGATGGGGCCGTGCAGGATCAGTTGGTCGAGACCGGTCTCTTCCCGGGTTTCTCGATCGGCTGCTTCCGCGGGGGTCTCGCCGTCTTCGAGGTGGCCCTTGGGGAACCCCCAGTTGCGGTAGGGATCGCGGATCAACAGGAACCGCGTCGGTTCCCCGGGAGCACGGCGGAAGACGATACCTCCTGCGCTCACTTCTCGCTCTGCCCGTCGCGTGATCATTAAAAGATCGAGAACGAGAAGTAGCGCCGGGGATTTTCCTGGATGTCGGCGATCAGTTGGCGCATGTCACGCACGGCTCCGAGGGTCTCGACATAGAGAACCGAGTCGGTAACCGCCATACCGAGGGATCCCCTGCCGCCTTCGAGCCGGGTCATGACCGAGTCGGCGGCGACCAGGATGTTGACGAAGCTCTGCTCGTTGGCCTGTGCCGCGGCCGCCAGAGAGCGCAGGTTGGCCGAGGCGTGGCGCAGGTCTCCACTCGCGCCGGTGGCCGCTGTCATCAGCGTCTCGAGTTCGCTGTTGGCTGTAGCCGAGTCGATACGGGCCATCAGCGCCTGGAGGTCGCGGCTGGCCAGGGCGGCCATGTCGGCCGAGGCCACTACATCGCTGGTCGCGGCGTTGATCGATTCCATCTGCGACACGGTGAACTCGCGAAGTTGCCCGGCGATCTGGACGAAGTCGTCGACGATAGTCTGGATGTTCTCCGCCGTACTCGAATCGATGGCGGCGCCGAGTCGTTCGGCCAACAAACCGATGTCGGTGGCGATCCTTCCCGCCTGAGCGGTTAGCTGTCCGATGTCGGGAAGTGCCGCTCCGGGCCACATCTCCCCTTCGGGGTCCTCGGCCGACTGCAGGAGAACGAAGACACGGGGGTCGTCCGGCGGCTCGTGTTCCAGCGAGATGATCCTGGCACCCCATTCCCCGAACAGACTAGTCGGAGCCGCGATCACCGCCGGACGTTCGGGCAGCGTGACGGTCCCGTCCATGCGGATGTCGGCCAACACCCAGCCATCGGGCCCCAGCCTGATTGCTTCAACGTACCCTACCCGGACGCCCCTGACGTTGACGGGTATGCCCACCCGCATGTCACCGACGGAGGAGAAGCGCACGGTGTGGACGGCACGTCGATCGCCGAACGAGTGCTGGCTGAGCCACAGTCCCCCCAAAGTGACGACCACCACTGCGAGCAACACCACGAGTCCAACCGCCAGTGCGGGTTTTTCTTTCACCTTGTCGGGCCCTCCTCCCCGCGCGCTCCGGTCACTGTGGCACCTGCCACTGTTGGGTCATGATGTTCGACAAGTCCAATCCACTGGCACGCCCTTCGATGAACGCCCGGACGATCGGGTCGGTGGTCCGGCGAAAGCCCTCCACCGTATCCACCAGGAGGATCCGTCCCTGATGCAGCATGGCGATCCGGTCGGCCACGCCGAAGGCCGTGCGCATGTCATGGGTGACGACCACGCTGGCCGTGCCCATCTCTTCGCGGATGTGAGCGATGAGATCGTTCATGACGCCCGCCGTGACCGGATCGAGACCGGTGGTCGGCTCGTCAAGGATGTAGAGAGTCTTGCCGGTTGCGACTTTCGATAGTTCCGAGGAGAGCTTTATCCGCTGCGCCTCGCCCCCTGAGAGAGTGGTCGCCGACTGTCCCAGCCGCATGTAGTCGAGGCCTACATCGTGAAGCGTCTGCAGCCTGCGTTTGATCTTGGGAATCTTGTCGAAGAATTCGAGTGCCTCTTCCACTGACATATCGAGCACATCGGCGATCGACTCGCGCGCCGCGGCATGATCGTCGACGACGAGCACGCGTCCGGCGGATGTTTCACGGGGAGACTGAATCATTGTATCTTCTAGCTGCCAGGTTCTAGCTTTTGGAATTTGGAACTTACTCCGCCGCTAGGCGGCCGCCTTGAGCTGTTGTTTCTTGTTGGGCAGACGCAACGTGAACGCGGCGCCTCCTTCAGGACAGTTCGCCGCGCTGACCGAGCCGCCATGCGTGTCGGCGACGCGGTCGACGATCGCCAATCCCAGACCGGTGCCGGTCTTCTTGGTTGTGAAGAAGGGCTCGAACGCTCGCGACAGCGTCTCCCTGTCCATCCCGACGCCATCATCGACGAAGGAGATGAGGATCGCCGGCCCGCCTTGAGGCAGGTTGCTTTCCCTGATCCAGATATCGAGATGGCCTCCGTTGGCTGCCGCGTCGATGGCGTTGTCGGCAATATTAAGGAACGCTTGCATCAGTTGGGTATGGGAGCAATAGACCTTGGGCAAGTCGTCCGCAGCCGAAACAGAGACCCTGACCTTCTTGGATGTCGAGCGAAACCGGACCATATCGATGACTTCGTTGACGATGTTGGAGATATCGTGGGCCTTTTTTTCTAACATATCCTTCCGCGAGAATCCGAGGATTCCTTTTAGCGCCCCCCACACATTGTC
>CAJVYZ010000126.1 GCA_913009915.1 uncultured Gemmatimonadota bacterium
GCCGTCGCGTTCGATCAGAAACCGGCCGACTTTGCCGATTCTACCTTCCAATCATCCCGTACTGACGACCAACTGTTCGAGAGCATCTCGCAGGGTAAGAACAACATGCCCGGTTTCAGTGCCCAGCTGACGCCTGAACAGATTCGTGGTGTCGTCTCGTACATCAGGATGCTGGGAAACCGCAAGGACCCATAACAGCTCCCTCTCGGATCGGCTCTACGGCGTCACCGCGCTGCGGTGGCGCCCCCGGTCCGGGGATCCGTCCCCTTCAGGGCTCTCCACCCTAGGATGGAGGTCATGTCATCAAGACTGGCACTATCCCGCGGATTCAGCACCGTCCTGACGTGGCTGTCACCACGACGTCGTCTGGTGTGGCTCCTGGGAGTAGCAGTCCTCGTGGTGGCCACCGCAACCGTGCTGCGCGCGGCCCGTCAGGCGCCTGTATCGCAGCCGATCGCGTTCAATCACCTGATACATACCCGTGACCTGGAGCTCGGCTGCGAGTTCTGTCACAAGTACGTCCGATCAGGTGCCCACTCCGGGCTGCCCGATGCCGAGAACTGCTCCTTGTGCCACCGGGTCCAGTTGGGCACGTCGGAGGAGGCGGCGAAGCTGACCAAGATGATCAACGATGGCGAGCCGTTGCAATTCAACAAGCTCTTTCGGCTGGCGGACCATGTGTTCTACACCCACAGGCGTCACGTCGGCATCGCGAAACTCGAGTGTCAGAACTGCCACGGGGCCATTGCCGATACCGAACAGCCGCCGACGCGCCCACTGGTACAGATCACCATGAATCTCTGTCTCGATTGCCATCGCAAGCGTGAGCTGACAGTGGATTGCAACGCATGCCACCGATGAGGAGGCCGAACGGATGAGCCCATCTCGTCGCAGCTTCTTGTGGACCATGGGCGCCGCCGCGACAGCCTACGGGATACAAGACACTACCAGGGTCTTCTGGAGTCCGGAGCCTGCCTCACAGGCCGGCTGGACTCCCGGTATCGAGAAGCATCTCACTTCGACCTGTCTCGTCTGTCCTGCGCGCTGTGGTATTCGTGGTCGCGTGGTCGATGGTAGTCTCATCCGGCTCACCGGGAATAGCCTGCATCCAATGAATCGTGGCGGCATTTGCCCTCGGGGGGTCGCCGGTGTGCAGATGCTCTACCACCCCGAGCGGATCGCGGCGCCCCTCGTCCGCGTGGGCCCGCGCGGTGGGGCCAGGTGGCGTGCGGTTTCGCGTGAGGATGCGCTGGTCCTGTTGCTCGAACGCCTCCGGGAACTGAGATCGGCCGGTCACCCGGAAACCTTGGCCCTGCTGGCTGGTTTCTGCAGTGGCACCATGGAGGACGTGTGGCGCCAGTTTCTCACGGCGTACGGGTCTCCAAACTATGTGGCCGATGACTACCAGGACGGCACAGAATCCGTCATGAGGCTCATGCACGGCATCGACCGGCGTCCGGGCTACGACCTGGAACGCGCCGCGTTCGTGCTCTCCTTCGGCGCTCCGCTGTTCGAATCGTGGTGGTCGCCTCTCCAGGCGTTCGTAGCCTACGCAGATCCCGACGAGCGGAACGGACAGCGGCCACGGTTCGTGCAAGTGGACACTCGCTTCTCGCGAACGGCGGCCCAGGCTCAGGAATGGGTCGGCATTCGCCCTGACACCCACGGAGTGCTGGCCCTTGGCATTGCCTACGTGATCATCAGGGACCAGCTGTACGACACGCGCTTCGTAGCCGACCATGTCTCCGGGTTCGAGGACTCTATCGATGCTGAGGGACATCTTCGAGAGGGCTATCGGTCCATGGTTCTGCGTTCCTACCGTACCGAGGAAGTTTCGGCCGCAACCGGCGTGCCGGTAGAGCGCATTACTTCGCTGGCCCGTGCCTTTGCCGAGAACCAGCCTGCCATCGCTGTGTGCGGAATGGACGTTACCCACGCCCAACGAGGGCTCATGGCTGGCATGGCCGTGCACAGCCTGAACGTGCTCATGGGGAGCGTGAACCGCCCCGGGGGCGTCTTGTTCGGCCAGGACCCGCCGGTGGCACCCCTGGTCACTCCGGTCATGGACGACACGGCCACCATCGGTCTAGCGCGAGGGCCTGCCGGCGGTGCCGGGCCGCAACTCGGCGCGCACGGTGCCGCCAACCGTTTCGCCGGGGCGGTAGTAGACGGAGAGGTGACGGTTGACACCATTTTGCTGTACTACTCCAATCCACTAGCCTCGTCGATTCACCCACAGACGTGGCGTGCAGCTCTGGCACGCGTTCCGTTCATCGTCAGTTTCTCACCCTTCCTCGATGAAACGACGTCCCAAGCGGACCTGGTGCTGCCGGATCTCCTCCCGTACGAACGGTGGCAAGACGCATCTCCTCCGGCCTCGTATCCCTATCCCGTCTGGGGCTTGGCGCGTCCACTGGTGGACCCGGGTACCAGCGGCATGCACAGCGGAGACGCCGTCCTGGCGCTCGCGCGACAGTTGGGCGGGAGCGTGGCCGAGAGCCTTCCCTATGACAGCTTCGAGACACTGCTCAAGCAGCGTGCCCGCGGGCTGTTTGCGGTACGTCGGGGGATGCTGCTGGGCAATGCCTTCGAGCGCCGCAACCAGCGCCGGATGGAAGAACGTGGCTGGTGGCTCGCGGAGCATGCTGAGTTCGAGCCGTTCTGGCAGGACCTGGTCGAACGGGGCGGGTGGACGGACCCCTTCTTCGACCACACCGATCCGGCGAGGTTGGCGCAAACAGCAAGTGGCCGGGTCGAGCTCATGCCCGATGCGTTCGCCCGCGGGGCGGTGGCCGCCGGACTCGGCCCAGCTTCCTATCTGGCCCTCGACACGGTGAAATCAGCGGCTTCAACCGATTTCCCGTTGCGCCTCATCCCGTATCGCCTCTCCACCTTGGCATCCGGCACGCTGGCGCTGGAACGGTGGATGTCCGAAGCTCCCAGTCTATTCCCCAACGTCCATTGGAACCCATGGGTGGAGGTGCATCCGGAAACCGCGAGAGCACTGGGGTTCCACGATAGCGACTACGTGTGGGTCGTCTCGAGCCGGGGTCGCATTCGCGCACAACTCAAGGTCTTCCCCGGGACAGCCCCGGATAACGTGTGCCTGCCTTACGGACTGCGGCACCCCGACGGAGCGTTGGCCAATCCCCTGCAGCTACTCGATGGCGACCACGATGTCCTGAGCGGTTTGGCATCGTGGTCGTCCACTTTCGTGCGCCTGGAGCGTGCGTGAAAGGGCTCGCATCGTGACCCGCTGGGGGATGGTGATCGACCTCGATCGGTGCACGGGCTGTGTGGCCTGCGAGGTTGCTTGCAAGAGTGAGAACAACATCGCAACGGTGCCGCCCGACCAGGCGGCGATGGGACGCGCCAAGAGCTGGATGAAGGTGGTGGCGGAAGTCGAAGGTGAGTTCCCGGACACTTCGTTGCATTTCTACCCTCGCCCCTGCATGCAGTGTGACAATCCGCCATGTGTCAAAGTGTGTCCCGTAGCCGCTACCTACATCAATGACGAAGGCACCGTCGCCCAGATTTATGCACGCTGTATCGGCTGCCGCTACTGCGCCAACGCCTGTCCCTATACCGTGAAGTATTTCAACTGGTACGGGCCAGAGTGGGCAGACAGTGAACGTCAACATCTGAACCCCGACGTCTCGGTCCGCCCCAAGGGCGTCATCGAGAAATGCACTTTTTGTCATCATCGGCTGCAACAGGCTCGGGAAGACGCCCGCGCTGAGGGGCGAGTGCTGCGGGAGGAAGACTACCAACCGGCGTGTCAAGAGGCCTGTCCAACCGCCGCCATCGTGTTCGGCGACCTGGAGAACTCGACCCACCGGGTGAGGCAACTGAAAGACGACCCGCGCTCGATGCGCCTGATGGAAGATCTGGGCACCGCCCCGAAGGTGTACTATCTCAGGCCGAGGGAGTGAGATGCGCCACGACGTTCGCGAGAAGCTCGCCCGGATGTCCCCTGATGAACAGACCTTGTTGCGGCCGCTCGTCGAGACCTCTCGCACCTTCTACATCAGTGCAGCGGCTCTAGGGGCCATCGGCCTGTGGGGTCTGTACGCCTACTACCTGCAGGTCCGCTATGGTCTCGGACGCACCGGTCTCAATCGGCCCGAGTATTGGGGAATCTATATCATCTCGTTCGTCTTCTTCATCGGGATCAGTCATGCCGGCACGCTGATCTCGGCGATCCTCCGCGTGGCGAAGGCGGAGTGGCGGCGCTCGATCACACGTTCGGCGGAATTGATCACGGTGATCGTCATCGGGTTCGGCGCCATCCAACCGATCATCGATCTCGGGCGTCCCGATCGCGCGCTGAACATCATCTTCAATGCTCAATTCAGGTCGCCCCTTCTTTGGGACGTCATGAGCATCGGACTCTATTTCTTCAGCTGCACCATCTATCTGTATGTGCCGTTGCTGCCCGACTTGGCGTTGATCCGTGACTCCGGCATCAAGATGCCACGTCTCTACCGGTTCCTGG
Organism: uncultured Gemmatimonadota bacterium; assembly: GCA_913009915.1. Classification (GTDB taxonomy): domain Bacteria; phylum Gemmatimonadota; class Gemmatimonadetes; order Gemmatimonadales; family GWC2-71-9; genus N074bin45. Next base: position 4,496 of record CAJVYZ010000126.1, read on the forward strand.
CGGCCGGCTACCATGACACACCGGCGCAGCGAGCGCGCCTGGAACGCGTCATCGGCGTCCTGTCTCTCGCCGTCATTCCCATCGCCATATCGGTCCACACGATCATCGGCTGGATTTTTGCCATGACCCTTCGCCCGATGTGGCACAGCACGATCTTCGGCCCCTACTTCGTGATGGGCGCGATCTACTCCGGTATTGGGGCGATCCTGGTAGCTATGGTAGTACTGCGGCGCGTGTATCACCTGGAGCAATACTTCAAGGACGTCCACTTCGACTATCTGGGCCGCATGCTGCTCCTCTTCAGCCTGCTGTGGTTCTACTTCACCTTCGCAGAATACCTGACCGTGTTCTACGGCGCAGAACCGGCAGAAATGCGCGTATTTTGGGCAAAGATTTCCGGTCCATTCGCCATACCGTTCTGGACCATGGTGCTGGGGGCCTTTGTGATCCCGTTCGTTCTCATGTCGCGACAGGCGACACGGACTCCCCGCGGGACCCTGATCGCCGGGATGGCTGTCGTTGTTGGCATGTGGCTCGAACGGTACAATATCGTCGTCCCCACCTCGGTGAATCCTATCTGGGAGCTGGAATCTCTCGCCCACTACATGCCCAGCTGGATCGAACTCTCGATCATGGCCGCGACGTTCGCCGGGTTCATCCTCCTGTACATGGTCGCCACCAAGTTCATCCCCATCGTGTCGATCTGGGAAATACGTGAAGGGCGCCAGGAATCCGTCAAGCAAGTGGCCGACCGCGTGGCAACTTATCTACCCGACAGTTCCCTGCCAGCAGGAGTGGTTGAGTCATGATGTCCATGTCCCCACAGCGCACAGTCATTCGGTGGTCCCTCCGATCGGTCGGTCTCCTCGCATGCTATGGTCTGGCGATGGCACCCGCGCTCGGCGCACAGAGTGGCTCGGCGATTCCCGGCGACCCGATCGCCGGCGGCAGGATGTTCGTGGCGCGTCAGTGCGTGCGTTGCCACTCCATCTGGGGCAACGGAGGAACACTCGGGCCCGACTTTGCCACGGTCGGCGCGGGACGAAGCCTCCAGCAGCTTGCCGGCATGTTCTGGAACCATACCCCTCGCATGATGGAAACGGTTCGGGCGCGAGGCATCGATTGGCCCACGTTCACAGAAACAGAACTGGCTGACGTGATCAGCTACATCTACTATGTAAAACTCTTCGATGAACCGGGGGATCCAGTCCTGGGAGAGCGGTGGTTCCTCGAGAAGCAATGCATGCAGTGTCACTCGGTAGGTGGCGAGGGAGGGGCGGTCGGCCCACCACTCGACGGATACGCACGCTATGTAGCCCCCATCGCGCTATCGCAAGGCATGTGGAACCACGGTCCCAGCATGCAGGCCCGACAAGTTGCTGACGGTATCCCGATGCCGACGTTCGTTGGCCGGGAGATGGCCGACGTGCAAGCCTACATCCGGCGCACTTCGAATCTCAGGAACCGTGAGGTGGTCTTGCTCCAGCCACCGAATCCGAACATCGGCCGGGAACTGTTTTCAGCCAAAGGGTGTGTCCGGTGCCACGGACCGGCTGGGAAAGGAACCCGCTACGGACCCAACCTTCTCAAGGCTACGCAACAACTCAAGGTATCGGAGATCGCCGGCCAGTTGTGGAACCACTCCGCCAAAATGGCCGCGGCAATGAGGGATCGCGGTATCACCTTCCCGCAATTCCGGGGCACCGAAATGGCGGACGTGATAGCCTTCCTCTACTATCTGCGATTCTATGAAACCGAAGGTGACGCGCAGATCGGCGCGGTGCTGTTCGCCGAAAAAGGGTGCGCCAACTGCCACACGCCGGTCGATGGAGCTTCCATCGGGCCGGACCTTTCCAAGTCCCAAGCCGTGCTCACGCCGCTGGGACTCGCCACCGCGATGTGGGACCATGCTCCCGCAATGTACGACCGAATGCAATCGGCCGAGGTGGAGTGGCCCCGGTTCGAGGGCAACGAGATGCGCGATCTTTCGGTGTTTCTACGCAGTATGGCACGCAATTGAGCGCCGAGACATCCGGCTCCCGCTAGGCGATCACCCGGAGCACCGCAGGTGCCTCCCGGGCGCGCACTTACGGAATGGAGCGTGCCGGAATCGAACCGGCGACCCCCTGCTTGCAAAGCAGGTGCTCTCCCAACTGAGCTAACGCCCCGCGGCCAAGACGCGCCACAACACTCGTGGCTGGCCTGTGAAAATAACCCCCACCAGTGCCGGATTCCATCCCGCCTGCCCACCCTAGCGGCACCGACCCCGTCGGGCTACAATAGCCATCGGAATCTCCCGTCATATCCCTTGACCCATGAGAGGCTCTCCCATGCGGATGCTCCGTACCACCCTGTCCCTCGGCTTCGCCGCCAGCGCGTTGCTCCTTGCCGGCTGCGGCGGCTCAACCAGTTCAGGGGGGTCGACCGGCGGTCGGGTGGCCACATCCCCCGGCGTGTCCGGCACAGCCCGAGGCGGCCTCATCGACGTCGAGCGCAACATCCGCTTTGCCTTTGCCGACATGGAGATCTCGACCGTGGGACAAGTCGATCAGCAAAGCTCTGACCGGTGGGTCGTTCGTGGTGTCAAAGGCACCTTGAACGTTACCGTGACTCTCCAGTCACAAAGCCCATCCACCACCATCGTCGAAGTACGTGCTCGGACAACCGAGGCAGACTACGACAACGAATTCGGGATGCAACTGCTGAACAAGATCACTGGCGGGTAAGCTCTGTTCTTCGGAGGGTGGAACATCTCCGGCTCCACCCTCTCTATTCCTCCCCCAACACCTATCGATCGGGAGCCTGTCACCCGGCGATCGCCTGCACGGCGGTCGCCATTGCCGCGTCCGACATCTTCCCCAAGGGCAGCGCCATGAGCGACCGCACCCGCCGCTCCAGCACCCGGTAGCAGTACCGGAACGCTGCCAACTTGACTTCGTCCGCCCCGGACACCGCGGCGGGATCATTCGTAGATCTGAAGAGCGTCGCCTAGGGAAAGAGTGTAGATCTCGGTGGTCGCCGTCTCC
>CAJVYZ010000127.1 GCA_913009915.1 uncultured Gemmatimonadota bacterium
GGGAGATGATGGCGTATGTGTGTTTGTCTTTTTTGTTTTTTTTTTCAAGCAGAAGACGGCATACGAGATATATCAGTGTGACTGGAGTTCAGACGTGTGCTCTTCCGATCTCCCTTCAGCTTGTTCGACCTCGGTCGCGCCACGGTCGATCAGCTCTCGGGGCAGGGCCTCCCGCCGCCGCAGGCGATCCTTCCCACCGACCAGAGCCGGCCCCACACCCTTGCCGGCTCGTTCGCCCTGACGTTCCCCAACGACTGGAAGGCGGGTACGGGAGTGGCTTGGTTGGAGAACGTCGGCATGTTTACCACGTTCCGCTTCGCCAGCGGTACCGCCTTCACCCGCTGTCCCGACAACGCCGACAACGCGTTTGCGTTTTCCGGAAGCGGCTGTGCCAACGGCCAGATCGCAGGCGACCTCAACGGGGCACGACTGCCGATGCTCAAAGAATTTGACATGCGCGTGACCAAAGGCTTTGGCCTCGGTGGCGTCGACGTGACCGCCTACGTCGATGTCCGGAATCTGTTCAACTTCACCAATACGTTATTCGTGTACTCGAGCACCAACGATGTGCGCAACGCCGAGGCCGTCGAGCAGCAGTGGCTGTCCGATTTCAGGGGATTCGAGGGAGAGGCGCTGGCCAACGGAGCGTGGACGGCCGATGAAGCCATCGCCCTCCCTCCCGCCAACGGAGGCTGCCACGATTGGGTAGATCAGGCAACGCTCCCGGCCAGTCCCAGCTGTTTCTACCTGATCCGAGCCGAGCAGCGCTATGGCGATGGTGACCGGGTGTTCTCCAGCGCCGAACAGCGGGCCGCCTCCGAGGCTCAATTCTTTTCAGGATTGGGTGTTGATGTCTTCAGGGGCCCAGGCCGGGACCTCCGCCTGGGGCTGGAGTTGAACTTCTAGCATGCGGCCGACACCGAACAGATCCCGTTTCGTTACCGGAAGTATCAGGAGCGCCTGCCTGATTGCGCTCGCGGCTGCCGGGGCCACGGATGGTGCGGCTGAGCCGGACCCGAGGGCGCGCCGGGGGTTCCAGTTGTTTGCCAAACCTCTCGGCGCTCTCACCATCAACCGTGTGTACTGTGGCATCGACACCAGAGGCAATATCTGCACAGACACCACCGCGTCGAGGGGGGCGTTGGGGGGCGGTTTTTGGCCCAGAGGAACCGCCAACCAGTATGTCTTCAACTCCGGTCTCCAATTGGCTGGTGTGATTGGGGACGACGGTGGCCCCTGGGCGGGGGACACCACGGGTGCCTGGTTCTTCGACGCCGTCGGGGGCCAATCTAGCGGCCGTGAGGTGCGGCAGCTCTACAACGTCGCAGACCCCAATGATCGGGTCGCGTGGCCGGCGGCGGCCCGGGTACCGTGCAACCAGCTGATCACCAGAACGTGCACCGACCCCGCGCTCGGCGGCGCCGTGCGAGACGCCGTGGCCGATATCTACAGCCCGCTGCTGCAGGGGCGGTCCAGTGCGTCTCAGGGTGACGTTTGGTTCGTGGCCTGGGAAGGGGATCCCGCCCGCAATCCCGGTAGTCGTCTGCACCCACTCGGGGTGGTGGTCGAAACCCGTGGGTTGGGCTGGAATTACCCCAAGGGCAACGAAGACATCGTCTACTTCGTTACCACGTTCTACAACGTGACCGCCATGACCAATGCTGCGTGTGGTGGGTGCTATGACGGTGTACGTCCCGCCATGCGCGAAATTCTTTTGGAGCAGGCCAAGGAATTCCATGCTCTCAACAACGCCGGCTTCGGGATAGCTCTCCCCGAAGGGGGCTACACCATCGATCCGTTGTTTGCGGCCTACTCCGCCGACATGGATGTTGCCGACGGCCTAAACAACTATGCGTCGGTGAACCTGCCTTTTGCCTTGGGAACCACCTATAACCCCTCCTTTGGGGAGGCTTCCGGGTGGACCTTCGACCCCGGCATCTTTGAGGATCCGTTCTTCAAGGGAACCGGTTTTGCGGGAATAAAGTACCTCAAGAGTCCCACGGGCCCGGGTGAGATACAGTTGTTCGCCACCCCTACCAACCCTGGATTCGCGGACATCTTCACGGATGCGTTGGGATCAACCCAATTGTTTCGCTACCTGTCAGGGAGCCTCAGTACGCTCCTCGGGGATGACGCGTGCAACACCGGCGATCCTCGGCAGACGCACATCTGCTTCATTTGGCAGGGTGGCACTACGGATATGCGGTTCTTCCAGTCTTCAACACCGCTGTCGTTGCCCCCGGGCGCCTTTCAGTCGATCGTGGTGGCCTACATTTTTGCCCCGCCTGTCGCCGGAGTGTGCACGCCGCCGTGCAACATCCTCCCGGGCGACGTCCTGGCCGTCACCGACCCGACCAAGGCGGGCGATCCGGCTCAGGTTCCCGATGAGCAAAAGCTTGAGGGATACATCGGCTGGTCCGACATCAACGGCAACGGGGTGGTGGAGCAGGACGAATTCGACGTGGTGCCGGGATCGTTGTTGGGCAAGGCGTTGACGGCGCAAGCGGTGTTCGATGCCAAGTTCTTGCTGCCGTTCTCGCCGGACCCACCCGACTTCTTCCTGATTCCGGGTGGTGACCAGGTGACCGTCATGTGGCGGCCATCCCCAAGCGAGACGGACGGGGATCCGTATTTTCAAATCGCCGCGCAGGCACAAGTCGGCGGTGTGATCAACCCGCTGTACGACCCCAACTTCCGGCAGTTCGACGTGGAAGGGTACCGCATCTACCGTGGCCGGGTGAGCACGCCCAGCGCCTTGACGTTGATCGCCCAGTTCGACTACGCCGGGACGGTCATTCAGGATTATGGCGGCCAGGTGAATCCGACGCCCGTATGCGCCCCGGAGTTGGGCATGGTCGCCAATTGCCCGGCACCCTACGTGCTTGCCGAATTCCAACCGGGCATCCAGCGAACCATCAGCGCCGCCGTGCAACTGAACCAGTCGGGCAGCATGCTGGCCCAGGTTCGGTTCGGCGAACGGGTGCCCCTGGCCGACGGGTCCGCTCTGGTCTTGGTGGCCGATACCGCCATCGTCGGCAGCGGCGGGTCGTGTGCGCCCAACGTGTGCCCTCCGCTGGAGGACAATGGTGTGCCGTTCGTCTTCGTCGATGAGAATGTGCGCAATAACTTCCGCTATTTCTACGCCGTGACGGCGTTCGACCTAAATTCGTGGCAATCAGGGCCCACAAACCTCGAGTCGGCGCGGATTGTCAAGGCGGTGGTGCCGACCAAGCCGGCGACCAACTACCAGCTTGACGCCTCGATCACCTCAAGGACGATAGTGGGGCGGGGTGTGGTGCTAGACCACACGGCGCCACTCCCGACGCTCGACCCGGCGACGGGCATGTTCAGCGGGGGCATGCCTCCGGCTGACGGTTGGGACATCAAGTTCGGCGATTTCGTGGGCCAGATGTTGTCTGGTTCGGGGTCGTTCAGCGCCCGGCTGGACTCGGTTCAGCAGGGCAACCCGGTGGATGACGGTAGGCCCAACGTGTTCTTCTTCAGCGGGCTTTCCGCCGGCTCGCCGCCGGTGATTTTCACACTGACTGCCGGTCAGGCGCTAAGCGGCACCGGGCAGACGTGGGAGTCGTTGACGTTCCCGGCGACGGCGATCGACAACGAGCTGGCGTCACGCTTCGGCGGCGATAACACGTACTCGCTGCAGGGGCAGGCGTCGATCACCCAACCGGGTGTGTACCAGACCAACGGTACCTGGCGGGGAGCGGCCTTTGGCAACTCATCGGCCGGTGCCGACTTGGCTGGTCAATGGTTCGACGGGCCGCGCTGGTTCGACGGCGATCCGCGGGCCGGAGCCAACGAGACGTTCGCCTACCCAACCCAGGGCAACTGTCCCAACAACTGCAACTGGGTGAACGCCACCAACGCGGGCTCGTTGTCGGGGGTGAACAACGTGCACCACCCGATGCACTACATGTCGCAGAACTTCCACTGGCGGGCCGTGGCCTGGGCCAATTCCGGCGCGGCGCGGGCGGCTGACGTGAGCGTGTTCTGGGGCGCCAACGGCACGGTGGACTCGGTGATCGACGTAACCCACAACGTGGACGTGCCGTTCCGGACGGACGCGCAGGGGAGCTGGGGCTTCCTGACCTTCGGAACCCAGTCGTCGGAGACGGGGAGCAACGATCAGGACCCGTCGATCCTGACCATGGGGGACGTGGCCTGTGTGGCGCCGTTGACGGATGCCATTGTGGCCTTCAGCGCGTTCCCCGGGTGTCTCGGGACATCGAACCCGATCCTGCTGGTGAACACGGCCTCGATCGGGCCGATGGGGATGGGGGTCAACGGAAGCAGCTGGGAGAGCGCGTCAAACTACTCCACGGTGGTGACGACCGGGTTCATGATGTACATCGTCGGCAACTGGTTCGCCTTCGACATGGCGACGCTGCCGGCGGCGGGTAGCATCTGGACCATGCGTGACTACATGGGCGCCATCTTTGGTGGAGAGGGCCGGGACGCCGGCGGCAACCCGGTCGACGTGCTCGGGCCCTATTCGTTCGAGGCACAGACGCGGCCGATGACCGCGGTGGGGGTGGAGATGCGGGTGTTGTTCGATGTGGTCAATCAGGTAAACTCAGCGACCGCCGACGACCTCTCCAACGTGCACCCGGTGCCTGATCCGTTCTACTTCCGCTCGGATTTCGACGAGCCGGAGGTCATCCGCTTCATCAACCTGCCGCAACAGGCCATCATCCGCATCTACTCGGCCAGCGGCGTGCTGGTGACCCTGCTGGAGCACGCCTCCACCACCTTCGGCGGCGAGGCGGAGTGGAATGTCCGCAACCGCGGCGGCACACGCGTCGCGCCCGGAGTGTATTTCTATCACATAGAATCAAACGAAGCACGCCACGTCGGACGCATGCTGGTGGTGAGCGAGCGACGATAGGGTCTGCGGAGCAGGTAGGCGCAGCAGGTGACAGGTGGCTAGTGGCTAGCTTCTGATTGGCAAGAGGTCTCTTACAACCTTCCTCCACTGTACCCAGCCACTAGCTACCAGCCACCAGCCCACCAACTATCTTCCCCCGATGTCCCTCTCCTGGTCCCACTACCGGCCCACACGGGTCGACGTCCGGGAGCTTCTCAGCCTGGCGATTCCCATCGTCCTGATTCAGGTCGGGATGATGTTGCTGGGCGTCGTCGACACCATCATGGTGGGCCACGTCTCCGCCGCGGCCCTGGCGGCGGTGGCCCTCGGCAACCTCTACACTTTCGGTCTATCCATCTTCGGGCTCGGGGTGTTGCTGTCCCTCGATCCCATCGTGGCGCAGGCACTCGGTGCCAAAGACGAGGTCGCCGTCTCGCGCGCTCTGCAACGCGGTCTGCTGATTTCGCTGGTCCTGACGGTGCCGACGTCCCTGGTACTCCTCACCGTGGATCCCGTGCTGACGCTGGTACGGCAACCGGCCGAGGTCGTCCCGTTCGCGGCCGGCTACGTCTATCGGGTCCTGCCGGGGGTGTGGCCCTTCTTCGCCTTCGTAGTGTTCCGCCAAACGCTTCAGGCTCACCACCGAACCAGCCCGATCATGGTGACGATCGTGGTGGCCAACCTGATCAACGTCGGCCTCAACTACGCCTGGATCTTCGGCCACTTCGGCTTCCCGGCCATGGGCGTCCTGGGCTCCGCCTGGGCCACGATGGTCAGCCGTTGGCTCATGGCGGGAATGCTTCTGGTGCTCGGCTGGCGCTACCTGCACCCCTACCTCCGGCGGCTCGCGCCCCAGGTGTTCGATGTTGCGGCCATCGGGCGCATGCTGCGCCTAGGGGCACCCATCGGAACTCAGATGCTGCTCGAGTGGGGTGCGTTCGGCACCGTGGCCCTCCTCATGGGCTGGCTTGGTACCGTGCAGGTGGCGGCCCATCAGGTGGCCATCAACCTCGCCTCGCTCACCTTCATGGTACCCCTAGGCGTGTCGTCCGCGGCGGCCGTCGTGGTGGGCCATGCCGTGGGCCGGGACGATCCCGACGGCGTGCGCCGCTCGTCCTTCGCCGCCTTGATGGTCGGGGCAGGGTTCATGTCACTGACCGCCATCATCTTCTTCAGCATCCCCGGGTTGCTCGCCGGCATGTACACCACCGATCCCGGCGTGCTCCAGTTGGCGGTGTTGCTCCTCCCCATCGCCGGCGTGTTCCAGGTGTTCGACGGGATCCAGGTGGTATCGGTCGGTCTGCTGCGCGGCCTGGGCGATACCAGGATTCCCATGCTGACCAGCATTCTGGGGTTTTGGTGTCTGGGGATACCGGTCAGTTTGTGGTTGGCTTTCGGCCGCGACATGGGCGCCGTCGGCTTGTGGTGGGGCCTGGTGGTGGGCCTGGCGGCAGTGGCGGTGTTCTTGGTGATCCGTATCAAACACCGAGAAGAACGAGACTTGGCTCGGATCATCATCGACGAGCGGGCGGAAGAATGTCAGGAATATTGAATGCCACGAATATTGAATAATGAATAGTGAAGTGAATCATGAACTTCTACATTCACTTCATTATTCAGCATTCCTGGGATTCACTACTCAATATTCGATCTTGCGGCATGGCCCTCGACGAACGGGTTTAAGGCGTACCGGCAAGGTCCCGGTCAGGCGGAAGGGAAAACTGATATACGGTAGTCTGATCCGGGTTGCCATACACAACGCCCCCAGGGACGAAGAATAGATTGTTCGTCGTCCCGTCGACAACAAGGGCGCCCCAGGAACATTGCAGATTGAAGCATGGGTCGGGGACCCCGATCTCGAAGTCCAGCGTTGCGACGAGAGCGCCCGACACCTGGTCGTGTACCTGCACCGTAACGCCGCCTTCGAGGGTGAGTCCTACCACGTAGACAAGAGCGGCCGACGGATCGAGTGCCAGCGAGAACGGCCGCTGCAGCCTTGGCAGCGGCTCCAGGAAAATCAGGCTCCCGTCGTCGGAGTGGACGCCGGCCAGGACGTGCTCGCTGAAACCGTTGTCAACGGCGCCGGCCATATACAACCGGTCTCCGTCAGCCGAGAATTCTGCCCCGGGACTTGAGACGAGCGAGGTTACCAAGTAGGCGAGTGAGCCGTTAGGGACGTCGAACACCGGGATCCCGAAACTCGCGAAGGCGCGAACGGTGGCCCGGGCACCAGTGGGCGATAGCAGGAGCCCCTTGAGAATAGATCCGGCAAATACGGAACTGGTCGGGCCCGTAAAGACCACCTGTTGTTGACCGAACTGCCGCAGCCACCGTCCTGGTGCAGCTTCCAACAAGTATGCCGGCGAGGCTGATCCTTGTGGCCAGACCGGGTTGGTGTCGGCCAGGATTGGCACCGGATCGAGGTACCATGCGTAGACGCCCCCATTCGGATCGTGCAGCAGCACCTTCGCGGCATCGTAACTCATCCCAATTGCCTCTAACCCGTTTCCATTGAACCACGAGTGGATGTAGCGGTACTCGGCAATCGACCGTGCCGCT
>CAJVYZ010000128.1 GCA_913009915.1 uncultured Gemmatimonadota bacterium
ACTGGAGTTCAGACGTGTGCTCTTCCGATCTTGCCGGAGATAGCGGATGTGCCCATCGAGGACTTGGAGCAACTTGCCGGTACCTACCGGGGCGAAGGCACAATTGACGAAATTCGTCTTAGCGACGACGATGACAAGCTGTACGTCGATCTGGGCGCCCGCCGCCGGGTGGTTCCGCTCACCGACGGACGTCTACTCATCCTGGGAACACGAGGCCTCGAAATCCAAAAGATGTCCGAGGAAGCCGACAGACCGACCCGGCTGCGAGTTGTTCGCGAAGACGAGGTCGTGGCTCAGCTCGAGCGGGTAGACGAATAGCCAGCCGTTTGACAACCCGAGATCCGCTCCCGAAGTTGTGTGTTTCTCCTGGCGAGGAATGACCCATGCCCTGCCTGATAGCCGCTAGCGCTCGCGCCGCCCTCACCCACGGGGCGGTGGGGCCTGCGTACTGCGATTTTGCGCACTCCCCAACGTCTCCGTTCCGCTCCGATGATGGCGTTTATCGCCCTGGGCGGTTTGAGATTGGCTCGGGACGCCGTCGGGGGCGACGCATGCGTCGCCCCTACACGAATTATCGCCCCACTAGTTGACGCTCCCGCCAAACCACCAGCCCAGCCCGAGCCAGACTGCCCGGCCCGGCCCGGGCTCGAAGTAGCGGCCAGCGAAGGCATTGGGAGTGACCGCCGATACGTAGTCGTGATCCAGAACGTTCGACACGCCGACGAATGGGCTCAGAGCCGTGGAGCCGATAGGGACCCGGTGCCAACCCAGTCGAAGGTCTCCGACAAAGTAGGCTGCCGCCGACGCGTCGTTGGCGTTGTCGACCGGGATGGCGCTCACGTAGCGGCCAGAGGCGCTCAGGTACCACCCGCCCCGCGCGTCATACGCCACCAATATTTCCGCCCGGTTGGGGGCCACGCCGGGGATCCGATTGCCGTCGAACGATTCGCCCCTGAACGCAAAATCAGTGAACCGAGCGTCGGTGTAGGTGTACTGCCCGCGGAACACCAGTCCGCGGGCGGCGCGCCAGTCGATCCCAATTTCGACACCGCGGTGCCGGGCGGAACCCGCGTTGGCGAAGAACGTCCGGCCCGGCTCCGACGGCACTTCGAACGGAATGAGCTCGTTGGTGACGTTCGCCTGATACAGCGCGACCTGGTACTCCACCGTGCCGGTCACCCGCCCCTTGATGCCCAGCTCGAAGGACTCCGCGCGCTGGGGCTCGAGCTCGAGGTTGAGACCGCCGGAGCCATCGGGTCGGTTGATCAGTTCGGTGGTGGTCGGCGTTTCGAACGCGGTGGAGTAATTGCCGTACGCGATGATGGCTGGGTCGAAATCGTAAAACACCCCCAGGGTCGGGCTCCAGGCACTCAAAGTACGCGAACCGGAATCGTCGGGGTCGCCGGCGGTGAGGTGGTCGTCCAACTGAAAGCGAATCCAGTCGTAGCGTACCCCGCCGAGCAGCACCAGACGAGACGATAGCGGTAGGTGAAGTTGAACGAACGGCGCCAAGTTGCCGACGCGCTCGCGCTGATCGAGACGCAACTGGCCGGCCACGCCCTGTTGATTGGCGAAATTCTTTCGGTCGTCGTCCTGATAGGCAGCTTCGACACCCAGAAGCACTCGCCCTTGTCGTTCACCGACGATGAAAGCGTGATCCCACTGACCCCGGGCACCGGCGGCCGTACGATCGAGGTCGATCACTGCCGTCGGAATGGGATTGGTGAGCTTCCGTCCCAGGCCCCAGGCGGTGACCTCCAGCGATCCGTTACCTGTTTGACGCGTCCAGGTCAGTCCCAGCTGCAGCTGCCGGGCGTCCTTCCCCGTTTGCTGGACGACGTTGAACGGGTTGGCGGCAGTGGGATCGACCGCCAGCGCCGAGTCGCTGAGGGAGCCTGGATTCTGGGCCTCGAGATCCACCGCGGTGACCACCAGGCGGAACCGATCACGCCCTGTCTCATACCCCAACCGCGCCGTGCCGAAAATCTTGTCGGCCGCGCTGTGGGCGCGATAGCCGTCATAGGAAAACAGGCTGACATCCAATTCCCCGGTAATCTGCCCCATCCGGCCGGCGGTGCGGCTCTCCAACCGGCGTAACCCGCTGGTCCCGCCCTCGACGGAGAATCCCTGGCGGAACGGCCCCGTGACCGGGTAGCCGGTCCGGTAGCGAACCACACCGCCGGAAGCGTTGCCGTAGAGCGCCGAGGAGGGACCGCGCCATGTCTCGACCCGCGAGACCGTGCCCAGGTCGAGGTGATCCAGCGTGGTCTGGCCGTCGGCCATGGTGGCCGGGACGCCGTCAACCAGCACCCGGACGCCGCGAATGCCGAATTGCGTGCGAGCCCCGAAGCCACGAATGGAGAGCCGGTCTCCGAGGGCGTAGTTGTAACGGTTCTGCACTTCGACGCCCGGCAGGGCGGTCATGATTTCGCCCAGCGCCAGGCGGGGCTGCGCTCTGGTGACCGACGAGTCGCCGCCGACCGATACCGCGTACGGCAGGGTGAGGATCAGCGAAGGCGTACCAGCTATGGTGACGACGATCGGTTCGAGCTCGACGGGAGTCGAATCACGAACCTGTCCGTGGGCATCGGTTGCAGCGGCGATCAGTCCCAACGCCAGGCCCGCTAACCAGGTTGTCTTTCCAACCACCAGGCCATGACCCCCTATGATGGGATTCCGGGATTCCGGGATTCCGAAATTCCGGCATTGAGAAAATGATTTAACTGCCCCATAGTCAAAGAAGAAAGCACTCATCCCTGAGTGCTCCTCCAATCCACTGCCCTCGCTGTCCCCGCTGTCCCCGCTGCCCTCGCTGACGCCACTGCTCCCGCTGCCCTCGCTGCCCTCGCTGCCCTCGCTGACTCCACTGCCCCCGCTGCTCCCGCTGCCCTCGCTGCCCCCGCTGACGCCGCTGCCCTCGTCTCTCATCCCTGATTCCCCTCCTCAGAGGCCGCGAGCTGTTGCTGCAGCTGTCTCACCCGCATACCATAAAACTTCGCCAGTTCCGACGCGTGAAAGGCGCCGTAGCCGAGAAGACCCGCCATCGACCCAGTGAAAATCGTCACCGGCAGCCCCAGTGGTCCCATGAGTGCCGTCACCCGGCCCAAGCCAATGATGCCGAACATGCCGGCCATGAAGATCACCCAGCCAAACACTCCGGCGAGTAACTGAAATATGAAAACCTCGCCCAGTGCTCCTCTGGTCAGTTCCCAGCTCTTCTGCAGGGCTTGCACCGGTCCGAGCCTATGGGCAACCACGAACTCGTCAGCCCACACCAGGCGCAGGGCGGCGATGATTCCCGGAACGATCAGGGCCAGGTACCCAACGGTGGTTGCCAGCGCCACGAGGAACCAGGTGAGGACCCACGGGATCGATCTGTTGAGTGCATAGGTGTATGCGTTGCCGCGGATCAGGCCGGTATACCGTCGGGTGAGAATCGTGCCCGTCAGCAAGACCCCGTACGCCGCAACGAGCGCCACACCGAACATGGCGAATGGGGCGAATGCGCTGGCTTCCCGGCCCTGGCCCCATTCGGGGAAGCCGAGCGATAGCACCACCGTGGCGACGACCGCGACGGGTACCATGTGGCGCAGGAGCGATGGCAGCGCCTTTGCCCACAGCTTGAGGCCGGTCCCGAATGGCTTCTTGAACCCCGCCGTGTACCGCTCGATGCCGCCGGGCTCGGCGGTCGCTCGACAGGACTCGGAACAGTAGACCTCCGGCACCGCCAACCCCTCGACCAGGCAGGCATCGCAAAAGGCGTTGCCGCAATGGTCGCACGTCGCCACCGCGCGTTGGGGCGGGTGGTTGATGCAGAGGGCTTGGCGCTCGAGGAAGGGCATGGCGGAGGCCTTGGCAGGTGGGGGGGGGACGCGGGAGGCAATGCAAAGATTACTCTCCGCCGGCAAACCGCCAGGGGGTTCTCGATCCCACAATCCCTCGATGCCACAGTCCCTCGTATCTTTCCCCCATGACCGAATGTCGGCGGGGCAGCCGGGCGAGTAGACCTGCTGTCGGCCATCCGTCCACTAGCCACCAGCCACCAGCCACCGTCACCGCTTGCAACTAGCATGTGACGAGGATTCATCCCATGTTAGCGGTGGCCTACATCGGTCCATCCCAGTCACCGATCGAGGAGTGTCATGACTCCAGACTCACCGACGCGGCGCGTGCTCGCTGCCGGCACCGTAGTCCTCTTCTCCGTTACCTGGGTCGTCGGCGCGGTGGGCCAGGAGGGAACGGCATCCACGAGAAGGGCGGGAGCGCCAGAGGACGGCCAATGGACCATGCCGGCCAAGGATTACGCTGCGACCCGGTACAGCGGACTGAGCGAGATCACGGTAGCGAACGCGGCACAGCTGCGCCCGGTCTGGACCTTCTCGACCGGCGTCCTGGGCGGGCACGAGGGTCAGCCGCTGGTGGTGAACAACACCATGTACGTCGTCACCCCGTGGCCCAACGTCCTCTACGCCTTCGATCTCACGAAGGAAGGGTACCCGCTGCATTGGAAGTACCGCCCGGACGTGAGCCCCGCCGCGGTGGGAATCGCGTGCTGTGACGCGGTCAACCGGGGCGCCGCCTACGCGGACGGCAAGATCGTGTACAACCTGCTCGACGGACACACCGTCGCGGTCGATGCGGTCACTGGTCAGGAAATCTGGAAGACCAAGATCGCCGACCTGGATCTGGGGGAGACCGTCACCATGGCGCCCCTGGTCATCGGAAACAAGGTGATCGTGGGGCCGTCCGGAGGTGAATTCGGCATCCAGGGCTGGGTCAAGGCACTCGACCTCGAGACCGGCCGCATCCTGTGGACGGGCTACAACGCCGGGCCGGACAGCCAGATGCTCGTCTCAGCGGACACCTTCGAGCCGTTCTACGACACGGGCACGGAAGTTGGGATCACGACCTGGGCGGGCGACACCTGGAAACTGGCCGGCGTGCCGGTGTGGGGCTGGATCTCGTACGATCCGGAGCTGGATCTGTTGTACTACGGCACCGGCAACGCGGCGCCCTACAATCCCGACCAACGGTTGGGAGACAACAAGTGGGCCACCAGCGTCATGGCCCGGAGACCGTCGGACGGCGCCCTAATATGGGCCTACCAGTTCACCCCGCATGAGAGCTGGGACTACGATTCCAACGCGGAGATGATTCTGGTCGACCTCACCATCGATGGCCAACGCCGCAAAGTGCTGGTCCACTTCGACAAGAATGGCCTGGCATACACCATCGACCGCGCCACAGGGGAAGTGCTGGTCGCCGAAGCTTTCGTGCCCGTCAACTGGTCCACTGGTGTGGATCTGGCCACCGGCATCCCGCAGGTTGATTCCACCAAACTCACCGGTGCGTCGAGGGGCAACGTGGAGAACATCTGCCCCAGCCTGGAGGGCGGGACCAGCCCGGCCTCGCCCGCGTCCTTCTCGCCGCGGACCAAATTGTTTTACGTCTCCACCAACAATTTCTGCATGAGTTGGGAGGCGTCGCAGGCGGCGTACATAGTCGGAACTCCATACATAGGTGCGTCGATTCCGTATCACGCGGGTGAGGGTGGGCACCTGGGCGCCTTCATCGCCTGGGATGCCGCCAGCGGACGGAAAGTTTGGGAGATCCGCGAAAAGTACCCAGTGTGGAGTGGCAGCGTGGTCACCGCGGGGGACGTCGTCTTCTATGGCACCCTCGATGGGTGGTTCAAGGCGGCGGACGCTACCAGCGGCGAAGTACTCTACAAGTTCAAAATCGGGTCCGGCGTCGTGGGGGCCCCCATCAGCTACACCGGTCCCGACGGCAAACAGTACCTGGCGGTGTACGCCGGCATCGGCGGCGACTGGTTCCTCGTGGCGGGGGACGTTCGCTCTGACGACCCGGCTGACGTGCGGCCCCCGGCGGACTTCATGCCCGACCTGGCGAGGCACACTAGCCAAGGGGGGATCGTGTGGATCTTCGCGCTGAACTAACCACGATGGCCCTGCCCATCGTGGTCTTGATGGCGGCTGCGTCCTGTGGCCCGTCAGACGCCGATAGCGCTGCGGCGGCCTCGGCACAGGTCACCGACCGTGTGTTCGCGGGTGGCGTCGCTCCAGAGGGAAAAGGCCTGGAGAATCCGTTCAAAGACGACGCTCAGTCTGTGGTCCAAGGCGAGCGACTGTTCGGCGCCATGAACTGCGACGGATGTCACGGAGGTGGCGCGCTTGGCTTTGTGGGACCGAGTCTGGTCGACGGTCGCTGGCGCTACGGCGGCGCCGACGGTTCAGTTTTTCGATCTATCCAATCGGGCCGGCCGCAAGGGATGCCCGCCTTCAGCGTGATCCTGCCGGAAGACGCCATCTGGAAGATCGTGTCCTACCTGCGAGCGCAGCCCGTGCCCGAGGGCGTGCCCACCGAATCGTGGAGGACCACGGAATAATGAATTAAGCCACTGCCCTCGCTGCTCCCGCTGCCCTCGCTTCCAACACTGTCCTCGCTGCCCTCATAGCACCGCACCGATGTACTTATCGATGTCCACCTCGTCGAGCTGCTCAGCCTTGAGATACTTCTTGCCGTACTCCAGGTAGGCGCCGGACGTCAGGAAGATCTCGAACAGGTCCGGGCAGATGTGCCCGCTGTCGCGCATGGAACTCATGATATGGATTGCCGTGCTGAGGGTCTTTGGCCTCATGTATGGGCGATCGGAGGCTGTGAGAGCCTCGAAGATGTCGGCGACGGCCAAGATACGCGCGGTGGTGGACAGGTCGGCGGCGGCCAGGCGCCGCGGGTATCCGGTACCGTCGAGTTTTTCGTGATGGTTGCCGGCCCACTCCGGAACCCGTCGCAGTTCCTTGGGGAACGGTAGGCGGCCGAGCATGTTGATGGTCTGCACCACGTGCTCGTTGATCTTGAAGCGCTCGCTGTCGGTCAGGGTGCCGCGCTCGATGCACAGGTTGAAGATCTCGCCGTGATTGTAAAGGTGCTCCGGCATATCCATGCTGAAGCCGTGGTGATTGTCGCCGAACGGTACTTGGTCCGGCTGACGCTCGATAACGTGCTCCACCTTGTCGGCGAGCAGCTCTTCCTCTACCGGTAGTTCGGCCTGGGGCCGTCGTTGTTTTCGGGCCAGCTCCTCGTGAGACAACCCGAGTCGATCGTCGAGATGGCGCAGCCAGGTCTGGGCGCCGATCCGCATTACCCGGTCGACGTTTTCCTCACTCATGAAGGTCTCGCCCAGGTTGCACCGGGCGATGAAATCAAAGTCGCCCCGGATCTGTTCGAGGCGCTCTTCGAGGCGTTTTCTGAGCACCTCACCATTGCCGTTTACCGCAATCATCTCCCGGTGATACTCGATCTCGGCGTCGCGCCACAGCACCTCGAACCGGGCCCTGATCTCGTGAATGCGGTTGTGGATGGTTTCGAGCCGGGGGGCGTTGTCCACC
>CAJVYZ010000129.1 GCA_913009915.1 uncultured Gemmatimonadota bacterium
GTGAGCTCGTCTGCATATCTCGAGTGTGTCACCCGCTAGTGTCCTCTTCATTTGTTTTTTTTTTTTTAATGATCCGGCGACCACCGAGATCTACACTCTTTCCCTACACGACGCTCTTCCGATCTCTCAACGCCGTCCTATCCGACCGCTACCGCATCGAGCGCGAACTCGGCCGTGGTGGCATGGCCGTGGTGTACCTGGCACACGACTGGAACCTCGGTCGCGACGTGGCTCTCAAGGTGCTCCTCCCGGAGCTGGCTGCCTCGCTCGGCGGGCAGCGGTTCCTGCGCGAAATCGAGATCGCGGCAAAACTGAGTCATCCCAACATCCTGTCGTTGCACGACCGGGGCGAGGTTGACGGTCTGCTGTATTACACCATGCCCTACGTGGACGGCGAGTCGCTGCGTGACCGTCTCGACCGCGAGAAACAGCTACCGATGGACGAAGCGCTCCGCATCGCCAGCCAGGTGGCCGAGGCGCTGCATCACGCGCACCAACAGGGAGTGGTGCACCGCGACATCAAGCCGGAGAACATTTTGTTGCAGGGCGAGCATGCCCTGGTGGCCGACTTCGGCATTGCCCGGGCGGTGACGGAGGCGGGTGGTGAGAAGCTCACCCAGACCGGGATCGCGGTCGGGACGGTGACCTATATGGCCCCCGAGCAAAGCGCCGCCGGCAAGGACGTGGACGCCCGAAGCGATTTGTACAGTCTGGGCTGCGTGTTGTACGAGATGATCGGCGGCGAGCCCCCCTTTACCGGACCAAGCGCGCAGGCGATCATGGCGCGGCATGCCCTGGACCCGCCGCCGGCGGTGTCGACCATCCGGCCGGCCACGCCGCCGGGGGTGGAGGAGGTGATCCTCCGGGCGCTGGCCAAGAACGCGGTGGACCGGTACAAGACGGCCGAGCACATGCGGGTGGTGTTGAGCGACCCGGAGATCGCCGTGGTGAAGTTGCGGGGGCGGCTCAGCCGGCTGATGCGTACCCGGCCGGCGCGCGGGGTGCTTGGCATCGCCGCGACGGCGGCCGTGGCCTTTGGAGTGTGGCAGGTGCTGCCGACCGACCCCCCGGTAGTCAACCCCAGTGCCGGTGTCGTGGCGGTCCTGCCGTTCGACGTGGATGATGACCTCGAGAAGCCGCTGGACCAGCTGTCGATTACCAATTTGTTGCGGACGCACCTTTCCTCGATCGAGCGCTATCGAGTGATTCTCGACGAGGACGTGCGGCAAGCCGTCGCCACATTGTGTCCCCCCGGGCGGATCGAACGGTTCTGCGGCTCCCAGGTGGCCACGGAACTAGGGGCGCAGTACCACGTGACCGGAGAGGGACACGCGTTAGGCGCGACTCGGTGCAGATCGTCGCTTACATAACGGATGTGATGGGCGGTCGCTCGATCCCTGCGGTGTCTCTGCGAGGTAGCCTAAGCGAAGCCTACGACTTGATCAGGCGCGTGTTCCAGCAGCTGGCGGCGGCCACGGCCGGTGAGGGTGAAGATGTGGTCGCCAACGCCGCTTTCAGCACCGAGAGTCCCGCGGCCATGACCGCGCTGATGAATGGAGAGCTGTACTTGGGGCAGGGACTGATGGACAGCGCGACAATGGCGTTTCAGAGTGCGGTGGAGGCAGACAGCAACTATGCGCTGGCATGGTACCGGCTCACCTTGCTTCATGATTGGAACGGCCACTCGGTCGATGCCGCAGCAGCAGCGGCTCGGGCCGAGGCGAACGCCGACCAATTGCCGGCCCACGACCGACGCTTGCTGCAAGGCTTCAGGTCTCACATGGAGGGCGACGTACCTACCGCCGAGGCCATCTATCAAGAGCTGTTAGAGCAAGACCCCGACGACTTCGAGGCCCTGATGCAGCTGGGCTACCTCTACTGGGGTCACAACTGGCGCTTTGGCCGAACCATGGTCGAGGCGGTGGTGCCGCTACGTCGGGCAAGTCGGGTAAACCCCCACTCAGGGCCCCCAGGGTACCTGGCGTGGGCACTCATGGCCGGATCGGCGGAAGATCCATCCATGCTCGATGAAGTTGACTCGATTGTGCGGATGCACAATTGGACCGGTTTTGAGTTGGCGATCGCTGGGATACGGGCTATGAGGCTCGGCGATTCCATCGGGGTGGCGGCAGCAATGGACTCGATCGGCGGGTTCGGGTGGTGTACCGACGACGCCCAATGCTTCCTACCCTTCATGGGGATGATCGCCGTCCCCCAGTTCATGCGTATGGGCATGGTCTTCGGCGACGTGCCAAATCTGGCGATGTTCGTTCCGTTGATCGAAACTCTCGTCGACTCTGTGTTCCTGCACGACTACATCGAGGAGTATGTCCGTGTCAATGGTGCAAGCCCGGACTGGCGACGCGCATCAGGAGACACGCCATCCGATGTGTCCAGGTTTCGACGAATCGGGTACTCGCAGCTGGCCGACCTGAATGCCGGTCAGGGCCGGTGGGGTGCCGTTCGCAGCACCATGCGGGCTCTGGATGATATCGGAGATGAGACGTCTGCCGTCAAAATGGCGATGATGGCCACGCTTCCCATTCCTGGTCCGATACCAGCGGATGCCGATTCGTTGCGCCGGGAGCTCATGGAGTGGGACGTCGCTGGGCGGGGTGATGGCCGATTAGGACCTCGAGCTACCATTCTGGAAGTCGGCCACCATGTTCGCTTGTACCTGCTCGGCCTCTTAAGCGCGCGCGAGGGCGATTTTCAAGCTGCCCGCGACTATGCGGATCAGGTCGAAGCGCTCGAACCCAATGACCTGATGCCGACTATTCACCTCGATCTCGCAGCCGGCGTAAGGGCTGACGTGTTGCTGCGAGAAGGACAGCCGGGCGAAGCGCTGGCCGTGTTGGAAGCGGCGCCTCGAAAAGAAAACAACTGGGCCGGGTTCGGCATCACCGGCGAGCGGGAGCTGTTCCTGAGAGGCCGGGCCCTGTGGGAACTTGGTCGATACCAGGAGGCCGTGCCGTGGTACACTATCAACGGGCTCCATCCTGGATCGCTATCGTTATTGGCGCCGTCACACTACTACAAAGGTCAGATCTACGAAGACATGGGCGATACCGAACGCGCGAGGTGGCATTACGCAGCATTCGTGGAACTGTGGAGGAATGCCGACCCGGAGTATCAGCCATTCGTGGAGGAAGCGCTTGGAAGGATGGCACAGTTGGGGGAGTGATAACAGCAGACTGGCATCTGTTCTGGGACTCTCTCGCGAAACCTACCGAGCCTCCTTCCTGTATTGACTAAGACCATCGATTCTTCGGACCCAGAGGTTGGCATGCCCAGGCGCATCATCTTCACCTTCATCTTCGTCCTTCTCTTGGGTGCCGTCATCCGCACGGTCTCGGCTCAGACCCTGGTGGTCGTCAACAAGGGCTCCGCCACCGCCACCATCATCGACGTTTCCTCCGGTGAAAAATTGGCCACGATCCCGGTCGGCGTGGGGCCGCACGAGGCGGTGGTGTCGAAAGACGGTCGCTGGGCGGTCGCCGCCAACTACGGGCAGCGCACCGGCGGCAACACGCTGAGCGTGATCGACATCCCCGGCCGCAAGGTCGTCCGCACCGTCGACCTGGGCGAATACACTCGGCCACACGGACTGGCGTTCCTGCCCGGCGACAGCATCGTGGCGGTGACGTCCGAAGCGGCCATGGCGGTTGTGCTGGTGCGAGTGGCCGACGGCTCGGTGCTCCGCGCCATATCGACCAACGCCGAGGGCTCGCACATGCTGGCGTTGGTGGGCGACGGGTCGGTGGTCTACACCTCAAACCTCCGCGACGACACCATCTCCGAGATGGACGTGGCCACCGGTGCCATGATAGGGATGATCGACACTCCTCCCCAGCCGGAAGCCATCGGCGTCACTCCGTCGGGGTCGGAAGTGTGGGTTGGCAGCAATACCGACGGAACCTTCACGGTGATCGACGCGGCCAGCGGCGCTGCGCGAGGTACCATCGAGGGGTTTGGCTTTCCCTACCGCGTGCTGTTCACGCCAGACGAACGGCTGGCTATCATGCCTGACTACCGTGGCAACCAATTGCGCATCGTCAATCGTGAGACGCTCGAGGAATTGAAGCGTTTCGATTTTCCCGGCGGCGGACCACAAGGAGTGACGCTGTCGGGTGATGGCGAGACGTTGTACCTGTCGCTGGCGCGCGCTGGCCAGGTGGTGGCGATCGATTTGGAGTCGCTGGAAGAGGTGCGGCGGTATGACGTTGGGCCGACGCCGGATGGGATTGGGTGGGGACCATGACAGCGGGTGGTGGGTGGCAGGTGGCTAGTGGCGGGGAGCTGGTTGATGCAGTTGGCGGGTTCCTCCGAACACAAATATACAATAGCTGGTGATCGTGAGATGGGAGCAGCCACCAGCTACCAGCCACTAGCCACCAGCCCCGCCTAGAACCCTCCACCACCACCACCCCCGCCCCCGCCCCCTGACGACCCACCACTAAACCCCGACCCGCCCGAACTCCGCGGCGCCGACGCCATCGTGGAACCGGCCTGCTGCGACAGCGTGCTCATGCGGTTGGTGAACACCATGGCGTTGAAGCCCGACATGTTGCCGCCGGCGTACCAGCGGGGTGGTTCGAGCGCCAGGTCCTCGAACGCCTTGGCCCACTGTTTCTCAACCCCGAACGCCATGGCGAAGGGCAGAAATTTCTCGAACATCTCCGGGGTGCGGATCTGCTCGAAGCGGTCGGACTCCACCCGCTGGAGGAACTCCTCGAATCCCTGGACCAACTCTAGCGTGCGCGCGCCCTTCACGGTGCGGGCCGGCATGAATATACCGAATCCCACGACGATGATGGCCGTCAGGATACCGGCGACCACGAACGGCACCGGTGTCATGTCGAAGGCCCGCGCAGCGACGGCTCCGCCGAGGACGGCGATTACGGCGCCCACGGCGATGCCGCCGCCGATCCAGGCGCCCTGAACCCGCTCCGGGCGATTGCGGTAGAACCCGTGGCCGATCAGAGCGTCGAAGATGCCGCGCTTGATTCCCGGAAGGCTCTTGTAGAACTCGTTCGCCAGGTCCGACAGCTCCACCGTGGTGAGACCACCGGCAAAGACACCGTTCATGACGCGCTGCTCGTGCGGCGCCAACGCATCTGTGCCGGCCGGGGGCGTCAACTTGACGAAGACGAACTCTTCATCCTTGAGCAGGCCGAACAGCTTGGACACTTCCCGTTCTTCGATCCGGATGTGGCCGCGCACGGCCAGGTCCACCAGCGTCGCCGTGATGTCCCGCATGTTGGCGGTGTTGTCCACCAGCGTGCCGGCCTCGGCCGGGCTCAGCCCCGGCGGCGGTTCGTATTGGACCGGTACGGGCCGCGGCTCCGGGTCCTTGCCGTAGCGGCGCCAGAACCACAGCATCAGGAAGAAGACGGGGATGGGGATCGCCATGGGCCAATTGCTCCCCAGGAATCCCATGGCCTTCTCGGTTGAGGTCGGCTCGGGAATCAGACCCTTGTCCCAACCCACCACGGCCGTGAGCCCCTCGCGAAAATCCAACCGATGAGGCATGGCTATCCGAATAGTCGAACCGCTGATGGTCACGGCGGCGTCGCGCGCCTGTGAGCCATATACGCCGTTGAAGGCGATGGCACGGATGCCGGTGGCGGCCCGCGGCAACCTGATCGTGGCGCTGGCGGCCTCGATGGGGAATTCCCACTCGTCGCCGGTCACGTTCCAGTACAGCTCGTCGTGCTCGTCGAAGAAGCGCAGCGCGTTGGTCGCCCGGTATTTGAGGACCACCGTGCGGGTGGCGTCCTCCGCCCCGGGAACCCAGATCTTGAACTTGCGGTAGTGCCGCTCACGGCTGGTCTCGACTTCCAGCGGGTTGCCATCGCCGTCGGTCACGCTCTGGAGTTCGAGTTTCAGGGTCCAGTTGAAGCCCTGGGGTGTGTGGTATTCCACAGGGATCATCCGAAAGATGCCGTTCCACGATCCGGTGAAGCGCGGCACGATGGTTTCGGTCACCTCGATGCTGCGGTCGGTGTTGACCGTTATCTGGGCGTCGAACCGCTCGATGACGAGGGAACGCTGGGCCACGGCCGGGGTCGCGGCCAGCATGAGGGCGAGGGTGAGGCGGAGAGTCATGGCATTTGTCCCAGGTCGACGTCGGGTACTGCCGCTTCTGCGCGGTCTTCCAGGCCGAAGAACTCGCGTGGCGTGAAGCGGAAACCGTTCGCCACCAGGTTGTAGGGGACCTGGGCGATCTTGGTATTGAAGTCGCGCACCACGGCGTTGTAGTAACGGCGGGCGTTCTGGATGTGATCCTCGAGGTCGGTCAGGGTCCGTTGCAATTCCAGAAAACTGCTGGCGGCCTTGAGGTCTGGGTAGGCTTCAGCCAACACCATCAGCTGGCGCACCGATCCAGCAAGAGCTTTCTCAGCCGAGCCGCTCGCCGCGGGCCCGGCGGCGCCCATGGCTCGGTTGCGTGCCTGGACCACGGCCTCCAGGGTGTCTTTCTCGTAGCCCGCGTGGCCCTTGACGCTCGCCACCAAGGTGGGGACAAGGTCGTGGCGCCGCTTGAGTTGCACGTCGATGTCAGACCAGGCGTTGTCAGCCAGCAAACGCAGGCGGGCCAAGCTGTTGTAGGTGATGACAGCGAGGACAGCGAGGGCAGCGAGGGCAGCGAGGGCAGCGAGGGCCGGGACCATCGGCAAGCTCCTGGGCGGGGGCGGGGGACCACCTAATGTGTTGCTAGCGTGGGGGTTTTGGCTAGGTACGAAGGGATTCCGAAAATGTGGGATTGAACAGTTGTCTTGATGCTGAAGCCCCAGGAAGGAGACTCAAGGGTACTCAACCAATCCCACAATGCCGGAATTTCGGAATCACGGAATCACGGAATCCCACCGCTTGCAGGCCACACCCACTCTTTCGTACTTCCGGTTACTGGCCCGGACGGCTCGGGGCCTGTTCCTCTTTCCTGTGGGCGATAGCGTGGAGCTGCAGCCATGTTGATACGCCAGATCGATCATTCGTTCATCCTGTTGCACCTGCGTGAGTTGGCCCACTTGCACAGCGCATGTTTCGACGAGAGCGCCATGTGGCATGAGCGCTGGGCCGATTACCCCACGCCCGGGCGTCAGGACTCACTCAGTTATCTGTTGGATGCCGCCGCGCGTGACAGCTACTGGGTGGCTGCGGTCGACGACGACGGTGAGGTCTTGGGGGAAGCCGACCGGGTCCTTGCCTGTGGCATCGTCGAACGGCTCGGGAGCGACCACGCCGACGAGCTGGGAATCGATATTCGGGGTAGAGAACGGGACGTGTTCTACAACGTGGTCTACTTCCACCATCTCGAGGCCGCGGGGATGGGACTGGCTCACGCGTTGATCGATAGGC
>CAJVYZ010000130.1 GCA_913009915.1 uncultured Gemmatimonadota bacterium
GTGGCAGGCCAGGTACGGGAGCTGGGGCGCCGGAATCCTGATGCCAGACCCACCAACGTGGTCTTGAGGGGAAGGGGCGAACCACTGCTCAATTGGCCGGCAGTCGATCCCACCCTCACCATCCCCAACCACCCCGAGGGGCTCGGGATCGGCGCCCGACACATTACCGTGTCGACCGTGGGCATCCTTCCCGGAATGCGCGCCCTCGCCGCCAGGCCGGAACAATTCCGGCTCGCTCTATCGCTGCACTCGCCCGAGAGCGATGCCCGGCGGGCCCTCATGCCCATCGAAAAGAAGTACCCCTTGGCCGAGGTGCTGGAAGCCGCCAAGGCCTTTCGCAAGCGGGTCACCTTCGAATACGTCCTCATCGCCGGCGCCAACGACCGTCCCGCCGACGCCGACGCCCTGGCTCGTCACGCACGGGCGGTGGGCGCCATGGTCAACCTGCTGCCACTCCATCCCGGAGGCGCCCCGGATCTGACGCCCACCAGTGCCAAGGCGATCCGCCACTTCGCCAACCGACTCAAGGATCGCGGCATCGAAGCGATCGTCAGGCGCAGTCGCGGTCTGGATATCGATGCGGCGTGTGGGCAATTGGCGGGGGCAGCGGGGGCAGCGGGGGCCGTGAGGAGGTAGCGGGTGGTCAGGCGGTAAAGGGCGGTACCAGGCGGTAACGGGCGGTAGCGTCGCTTCAGCGACAGGGCCGAGTCGCGGCTTTAGCCGCGGACAACCGAACCTACAGCTCCCACCACACCTGCCCCCGCTGCCCTCGCCGCCCCCGCCGCCCCCGCCTACCCCACAACGTGGGGTACCTCCCGCCCCTCGAAAAACATCACCAGGTTCTCCACCGCCCGCATCCCCATGGCGGTGCGCGATTCCATCGTGGCGCTCCCGAGATGGGGCAGCAGCACCACGGTGCTGAGCGCCATGAGCGCCTCAGGCACCGAGGGTTCCTGGTGGTAGACGTCGAGCCCGGCACCGGCGATGGTCCCCGCCTGAAGCGCGTCTATCAGAGCGACCTCGTCGACCACGTCGCCTCGCGCGGTATTGATCAGGAACGCGTGGCGCTGCATCATCCGCAAGCGACGGGCGTCGATCAGGTGGTATGTCGCCGGCGTTGCCGGTACGTGTAGCGAAACGAAATCCGCTTCCGCCAAAAGCGCATCGAGCGGGCGGTGTTCCGCCCCGGCCGCTGCCGCGGTGGCCGCCACCACCTCATCGGCTGCCGGGCTCCTGCTGGCAAACAGCACGGACATACCAAATCCCGACCGGGCCCGATGCGCGACCGCCTGGCCGATGCGGCCGAATCCGACGATGCCGAGGGTCTTCCCGGTCACCCGGGTACCCATGAGGTGCGTGGGGCGCCAGCCGGTCCAGTCACCGGCACGCAACTGGCGCTCGCCCTCGCCCATCCGTCGGGCCACCGCCAGCATCAGGGCAATGGCCAGGTCGGCCGTGTCGTCGGTGAGGACGTCGGGCGTGTTGGTGACCACCAGCCCGAGGCACCGTGCCGCCTCCATATCGATGTGATTGTAGCCGACGCCGAAGTTCGCCACGATCCGGGCGCGGCACGATTCGATATCGAGCACGTCGGCGGTGAGTGAATCCGTCACGGTACACAGCAGCGCGTCCGCCTCCCGCAACGCAGCCCGCAACTCGCCGGGTGACATGGGGTGATCGTCACCGTTGAAGCGCACGTCGAACCGCTCGGCTAGTGCCGACTCCACGGTGTCAGGCAGCCGCCTGGTGACCACGACCGCGGGCCGCGTCACCTGGTCATCCCCCCCCTCCCCTGGGCCGGCGGCCTCCAGTGTATCGAGTCAGGGTGTCGGCCACGGTGCCGGCCAATTCCCCCAGATGCGAAACGGGGATCATACCCGATGAGGTGATCTGCTTGGTGAGGCCCGATACCTGATCTCCGAACGCATCCACGATCCGCTCCGCCAGGGCCCCGCGGCCGGTGGGCTTGGGCCGAACGGGGAGGAAGGTGATGACCGGTTTCGACATCCCCGAGGCGAACGCGGCCGCTTCGGCCTCGGCCGGTCCGCCCGGTTCGCCGATGAGAAGTATCGCCTCGGTGGCCGGGTCGCTTTCGAATCCGGCCAGCACCCGGACGTATTCCGTGCCGCTCACGCCGTCGGCACCCAGCCCGACGAAAGTGGATTGCCCGATACCCGCGGCGGTGAGGCGGGCAGCCGCTTCGTACCCGAGCGAAGCCGACCGGGTCACCACGCCGACCGGCCCCCGGGCAAACACGTGCGGCGGGATGACACCGATCATGGCTTGATCCGCCGACAGTATGCCGGCCGCTTCCGGTCCCAGCAACAACGGTCGGTCGGCGTCGGGCCAGCGTTCGAGGAATCGCCGCACGCCGAGCTCGTCCCACACCGGCACGCGATGGCCTTCGCTGACTGCCACGATCAGCTTGATGCCCGCATCGGCCACTTCGAGAATGGCGTCGGTGATGGAGGCCACGTCGGCAAAGATGAGCGCGGCCGTCGGTCCGGTTTCGCGGACGCACTCGTCCGTGGTCATGAACACCGGCCGTCCGAGAATACGCTGGCCCTCGTAACGCGGCGACACTCCGGCGACCACGTTGGTCCCGTAATCGAGCATGACGTTGGCGTAGAAGCTCGCCTGGCGGCCTGGTAGTCCGTAGACCAATACCGGAGTGTGCTCGTCGAGGAAGATGCTCACCGCTGGCCCCCAAGGTCGTCCGAACACGAGTCGGCCACCATGGCGACGGCTTCGTCGAGCGAGGTGGTGCACGATACCGCCACGCCGCTCTCCCGCAACAGACTGAGCCCGTCCCTGACCTTCGTGCCGTTAAGCCGGACCACGATGGGGAGCGCGACTTCGCCGCCCTTCATCGTGCGGACGATTCCCTCCGCCACGTGGTCGCACCGGTTGAACCCGGCGAACACGTTCAGCAACACGCAGCGCACGTCGGGACGCGCCAACACCAGCCGCAGCGCCGCCATCACCGCCTCAGCCGTCGCGCCCGTGCCCAGGTCGACCATCCCGCTCGGCGCCAAGCCCGCCACCGCCAGCAGGCCCGTCGTGGCCGCGCCCAGCCCCGCTCCACTGACGATCACCCCCACCGTACCATTCATGGACACGTGCCGCAGATCCCATTCAGCCGCTACCGCATCGAGCCGACTTCCGTCAGCTTGTTCGATCAAACCACGGAGTCGGGGATTCCGGTAAAACGCCCCGTGATCGAACAGTACGGTGACGTCGCGCGCCACCAGGACGGACCCCTCCAGATTGAAGCGGCTCACCTCGACCGCGGTTGCCTCAAGATCGGCGAACGCCCGGTACAGGCATGCCAGCGCCGTGGTGGCCGCCGGGAGCAGTTCCGGAGGGAGCCCCAGCGCGAGGAAGAACCGGCGCGACTGAAACGGTTGCAGTCCGAGAAAGGGGTCGACCGACTCCCGGGCAACGGCAGAGCCTGCTTTTCGGGCGATGTCGCCCACGGCTTGTCCGGCCAGGGTGGAGCCGAGCAATACGATCCTGTGGGATACCCGGTCGAGTGCCAAGCCGAGGTACCATTCGGCGGTGACTTCGCCCACGGATTCGACCATGACCCGTTCCAGGACACGTTCCCCCTCCGTGCCGGCGACCTCGATCGTCTGGCCCAGTAGAGCCGCCGCCGCCCGGCCGACCGCATCGGGGGAAGTGCACTCGATGCGCGGCTCGAGCGCTACCCGCTCATCGGGCTTGAGGCCGGCCTTGACCACCCACGACCGGCCACCGATCTCGGCGCATAGGTCACGGGCGGCATCCGGACTGTCGGCGATACCGCAGATCGGGAGCGGCACGTCGTACTCCCGCAGCAGTTCGACGGTCTGGATCTCGGACAGCTCCATAGACAGCCTCGCTCAGGTTGCTGGGCTAGTGGTGCGATAGTACTCCATGGCCGCGGCTACCCCGCTTCCGGCGGAGATCTGGATCCCCACGTCCCGCATGGCCATCTCCGAGCCGGCAATGGCGCCCGACACCATCAACTCGTTGATGTCGCCCATGTGGCCAATGCGAAACACCTCTCCGGCAAGTTCGCCCAGCCCGCCCCCCAATGACAGGTTGTACCGGCGAAACGCCAGGTCGATGACGGTACGGGCATCGAAGCCGCCAGGCACGCGGATGGCGGTCACCGTGTCGGAGTACAGGGCCTCGGACCGGGCGCACAGTGGCAGACCCCACGCCTTCACCGCCCGGCGCACTCCTTCCGCCATACGAGCGTGCCGCTCCCTGACGCGCTCGAGGCCCTCGTGCAACAGCATCGTCAACGATTCCCGCAACCCAAACAGCAGCGACAAGGCCGGTGTATAGGGGAAGTAGCCGGCCGCGTTCGACTCGGCCATGGTATCGAACCGGAAGTAAGCCCGGGGGCTGGTGGCACTCGCCGCGGCCGTCATGGCTCGCGGACTCACGCCCAGAAGGCCGAGTCCGGGCGGCAGCATCAAACCCTTCTGGATTCCGGTGACCGCCACGTCGACACCCCACTCGTCCATGGCGAACTCGAGCGATCCGATCGAACTGACCCCGTCGACGAACAGCATCGCGGGATGGTCCTGCTCGTTCAACACGTCCCGCACACCGGCGACGCTGGTGGTCACTCCAGTCGAGGTCTCGTTGTGGACCAGCAGCACGGCCTTGATGGTGTGGTCCTTGTCCTGGTGCAGGGCCTCCGCGATGCGCTCGGTGGAGGCGCCGTCACCCCACGGCTCATCCAGCACGTCCACATGGAACCCGAGTCGCTCCGCCAACTGGACCCACAGATGGCTGAACATGCCGAACCGGGGGGCCAACACCCGGTCGCCGGGCGAGAGCGTATTGCTGAGAGCCGCCTCCCAAGCACCGGTTCCCGATGACGGAAAAATGAAACACTGGCCCTGATCGGTGCGGAAGAGTTGCTTTAGATCCGACAGCAGGGACGTCGTCAGCTCCGGGAAGGCCGACGACCGGGGATCGATCATGGGTCGGTCCATAGCCCGCAATATCCGGTCGGGGACATTGCTCGGTCCGGGCACGAACAGGAAATGCTTGCCATGCAACATACTGGATCCTCTCATCCCTTCTGGGTTATCCAACCCGGGGCCGAACGGTGACCACCACGGTGTGGTCGGACCGGGACCTTCGTGCGGCACTCGAGGACGTCTACCATCAGGTGATCGAAACGATCGACGCCGGCCGCGCCATGCGGCGTGCGCTGGACCAGACAGCCGAAGCGCCCCGCGAACCGGTCCATATTCTCGCCGTGGGCAAAGCCGCATCCGCCATGGCTCAGGCCGCCGCCGACTGGCTCCGGCACAAGAACATCGAGCCGGCCCAATCCCTGATCATAGGCCCCCGAGGTGCGCCATCGGCCATTGGCTTCGAGGTGGTGGCCGGCGATCATCCCCTGCCGGCAGCGGGCTCGCTGGATGCGGCCGGCGCCGTGGCCCGTCTGGTGGACCGAGTAGCACTCGGCGACACCGTGTGGTTGCTCCTCTCCGGCGGAGCGTCCAGCCTGATGGCGAGTCCGGTGGCCGGCGTTTCCTCTGCCGATCTGACCGTTCTGTTCGACCGGCTCCACTCGGCCGGCCTCGACATTCACGACATGAATGCCGTACGCAAACGGTTCCTCGCGTGGGGTGCGGGCCGACTCGCCGCGGCGCTCGCTCCAGCACGATGCCAAGCGTTCGTGGTGTCTGATGTTCCGGGTGACTCGATCGCCAGCATCGGATCGGGCCCCGTTTCACCGGACGATACCACGGTGGTAGACGTCAGCAGAATTCTCGACCGGGCAGGCTTGCTCGATCGCCTACCCGACTCGCTGCAGGCGAATATAGCGGGTATCGAGTCGGGACAGGTGCCCGAGACCGCCAAACCGGGCGACCCGGTATTCGACCACGTGACCGTGACCGTGGTGGCCACCAACCGTGACGCGGTGATCGCCGCCGAGGCATACGGACGGTCCCGTGGCTGGACCGTTCACGCCGACTCAGCGTTTCTGGCCGGTGAGGCTAGCGAAGTTGGTCAAGCGCTGGGCGTCACGCTGGTCATCGCGGTGCTGGTGATTCACGGCGTCATCACGCGCTATTTCTCCGATAGTGCCCAGGGCTACCATCTGATCGTCGGCGCGAAAGGTGGCAAACTGCAACTCGTCTTCAACACGGTTTATCACCTCAGCCAGCCGATCAACAACATTCCGTATTCCTATTACAAGGAGTTCACCGAAGGCAAGTTCGCCAACAAGGTCGAAGCGGCCATTCCTTTCTGTCTGGGCGACAACTACCAGGGCTACCGCATTGTCGGCACGACGGCCCAAATGTTCGACCGTCTGGAGTATTCCAACGGCCAGAAGTACGAATTCGAACAGGGTGAGAATTTCAAGGCGGACGACTTCTTTACCGGCGTCATTGGTTACGTAGTGGCACAAGACACGGGTCTCAAGGTCGGCGACACGTTCGAACCGACGCATGGCGTCTCGGACGACGGACACGTCCACGATCCATTCACGGTCGTCGGCATCCTCAAACCAACCGGCACCGCAAACGATCGGGCATTGTTCATCAATATCGAAGGTTTTTTCTTGCTGGAAGGACACGCCAAACCAACAAAGAACAAAGCGGCGACGCCGGTAGCCGCGGAAGACACGGATCACGCACACGCCGAAGATGATTCTCACGACCACGCGAATCACGGTCACGGCGAACACGAAGGCCCTTCTCATGGCGATCACCATCACCATGAACCACTTCCGGAAGACCAGCGGGAAGTGACGGCCATCCTGGTCAAGACCCAGGGCCTTTACGGCGGATTCATAAGCAACCCGATCAATGAGGGAAACATCGCCCAGGCGGTCTCCCCCACGCGCGAGGTGACCGTACTGTTCGAGGAGGTCATTGGTAACATCACCGCCATTTTGTTGCTGTTGGCCATTTTGATTGTGATCGTTGCCGGCATCGGAATCATGGTCAGCATGTATAATTCGATGAGCGAACGATTCCGCGAGATCGCCATCATGCGGGCGCTGGGAGCAGGGCGTGGTACCGTGATGGCGGTGGTGCTGCTGGGCGCGGCGAGAGGGGCGATTGCGCAATCGACCGGGTCGCAATCGACGCCGGATTCGCCAGGAGCGACAGGAAGCATCGCGGCGGGGAAAGACAATTCGCCGCTGAACGCGGCGAACGCGCTGCGCAACGTATCGCCGCGCGAAGAAGGGCTGTACCAGACCTTCAAAGATACGCCGGACACGCAGCTGGACAAGAAAGTGAAGCTGGGTAAGGATTTTCTGAAAGATTTTTCGAACAGTA
>CAJVYZ010000131.1 GCA_913009915.1 uncultured Gemmatimonadota bacterium
ATGTTGGGGTACTTCCTGATCCACGGTCTAGCGGAGGTCGTGGGGCCGGTCGAAGGCGGTCGCATGAGCCGGCTGCAACCGGTGCTGCCGCACGGCATCGACGGCCTGTTCGGCGCCGTCGGGCTGGTGTTCGTGTCGTATGTGGGGCTGACCAAAGTGGCGAGCCTGGCGGAGGAGGTCGAGAACCCCGATCGCAACATCCCCTTGGGGATGACGCTCGCGCTGGTGACGGCAACGGGCGTTTACGTGATCGGGACCTACATCATGGTGGCGGTGTTGGGGGTTGAGCGGTTGAGCGCCACTATCACGCCGGTGGCCGATACGGCCAACGCGTTCACCAAGTGGATCCCATCGACGATCAGCATGTGGCTCATGGTGGGAGCAGCCGTGGTGGCCTTTGCCGCCATGGCGAACGCCGGTATCATGGCCGCGTCCCGTTACCCCCTCGCCATGGCGCGGGACCACATCCTGCCGAAAGCGTTTGCCAACACGGGGCGGCAGGGCACACCGGTGCTGTCGATCGTGCTGACCGTGGTGTTGCTGGTCTTCGTCTTGATTGTGCTGGATGTCGTGGCAGTGGCAAAGGCTGCCAGCGCTATCCAGTTGCTGATTTTTGGACTGATCAATCTGGCAGTGATAGTCATGCGCGAGAGTGGCCTCGACTCGTACGACCCGGGGTTTCGATCGCCGCTGTACCCGTGGCCTCAGTTGGTGGGCGTGTTCGTGCCCCTCGTGCTGATTGCGGAGATGGGGTGGCTCCCAGTGCTGTTCACTCTCGGTGTGACCGCCTTGTCGTTTGCCTGGTACAGTTACTACGCCAAGGCCAAGATCGCCCGTGACGGTGCCATTTACCACGTGTTCGAGCGACTGGGCCGCCGCCGCTACGCCGGGCTGGACCGGGAACTACGCGACATCATGAAAGAGAAGGGGCTCCGGGCCGAGGATCCGTTCGATCCCCTGGTGGCGCAGGCAACCATCATCGATCATGACGATCCGTTCGATCTCGACGATCTGATCCACACCGCGTCCATCCATCTGGCAGCGCGGGTGCCGGCCACCACCGAAGAGTTGGAGCATAGTATCGCCATGGGGTTGGAAGGCGGTGGAGCACCGATCGCCCACGGTGCGGCGCTGCTGCACGCCCGTCTTCCGGTGCTCGACGAATCCGCCCTGGTGTTGGTCCGCTGCCGCCACGGCGTGGCCGTGGCGGAGCGCATGGGAGAAATCGCCCGGCAGACGAGAGAACAACCCGTGCGTGCCGTGTTCGTCCTGGTCAGTGGAGAGAACGACCCTGGACGGCACCTGCGCATTCTCGCGCAGTTGGCAGGTCGTATCGAGGACGAAGCGTTCATCGACGACTGGCTCCGGAGCGCAGACGAGCAGGAGCTGAAGGAAACGCTGCTGCGCGATGATCGCTTCCTGTCCGTCCAGCTGGGTAGTGGCGACCCCGGGGAGCAGTGGATTGGTCGGTCT
This sequence comes from uncultured Gemmatimonadota bacterium, assembly GCA_913009915.1. Taxonomy (GTDB): domain Bacteria; phylum Gemmatimonadota; class Gemmatimonadetes; order Gemmatimonadales; family GWC2-71-9; genus N074bin45. Next base: position 1,474 of record CAJVYZ010000131.1, read on the forward strand.
CTCCAGCAACTCGACCTTCCCGAAGGCGTGCTGGTGGCCTTGATCAGGCGTCACGGCCGGTCGATCGTTCCCCAGTGGCGTACCACCCTGCAGGAGGGTGACCGCATCACCATCATAGGCGAACCCGCCCAGCTGGCCCAAGTGGCTTCGACCCTCGGTGTGGAGCGGCATCCACTCACGATCCAGCCACCCACCAGCTAGACGCGGGCCCCCCCTGACATCCTCCTGACATACCCGGCACCTCCTCCTGACCTCGGGACGCTAGGCACTCGGCATATTGCCGGTGACTTTAACAGACGTGCCTCAACGTACGGAGACCCAATGTTTGCCACCACAAGAATGATTCCCGTCCTCACTGCCGCGGCTATGGTCGTGCTGGCCAGCGCGCTGCCACGCTCGGCCAGTGCGCAATGGCCTCCTGAGCGCCTCGAGAACCTGGAGGTGCTGCCAGAGGATATTTCCGTCAGGGAGCTCATAGGGGTCATGCGGGGGATCACCGTCGGGTTGGGTGTTCGCTGCACGTACTGCCATGTGGGGGAAGAAGGCCAGCCGCTCTCGACCTACGACTTTCCGGCCGACGACAAGGAGACGAAAGAAAAGGCCCGGGTCATGCTCAGGATGGTGGGGCACATCAACGGCGAGCACCTGGCGGACCTCCCGGGGGACCCGGCCGACCGACTGACCGTCCGATGCGCCACTTGCCACAGGGGTCAACCCCGGCCGCTCACCTTGGCGGAGGCTTTGACCGAAGTGCTGGACGAGCAGGGTACCGACTCCGCCGTGGCCCGGTACCACGCCTTGCGGGACCGGTTCTACGGCAGGGCCACGTACGATTTCGGGGAGTTCAGCCTGAACGGGTTGGGCTATCAACTGTTGGGAAGCGGCCGCACCGGGGAGGCAGTGGCGATCTTCCAACTCAACACCGAAGTATTCCCCGAGTCGGCCAACGTCTACGATTCTCTGGGTGACGGACTCAACGCTGCCGGCATGCCGCAGGCTGCTCTCAGGGCCTACTTGGCAGCGTTCGAGTTGAACCCCACCATGCGGGGACTGCAGGCGCGGATAGACTCTCTGAAGTGAGCCGGGAGATAGTGCGCACTTGCTCCCTACTTTAGCACCTCTTCGATGTCGTGCTGCGCTTGCCGCAGGATGTCCACGATCTTATCGGTACGGCCGTCTCCCGGTCGCTCTCGCCAGGCCTGCTTGTAGGCCATGCCCGCCATGCGGGCGAAGGTGTCGTTCAGGTCGCCGAGTGTTCCGCCGGCAAGTCCCTCAACGGCCTCGCGCACCCGCTCGAGGATATCGTCGAGGACGTCTCGGTGTTCAGCGAGGAAGCCTTCTCCCTCGGGTGTGATGTGGTACACCTTCTTGCCCTCGGTCTCTACGATCCGGACATGGCCTTGGTCTTCGAGGAGTTGCAGTGTGGGGTACACCGTGCCGGCTGAAGCGGTGTACCAGCCGCCGGTTTGCTGTTCGAGCGCCTTGATGATTTCGTAGCCGTGGCGCGGCTTTTCCCGGATGAGTCTCAAGATGACGTATTTGACCTCTCCCGATTCGAAAAACTGCCGCCTGCGCCGGCCGCCGCGCGGGCCCTGACGGCGGCGTGGGCCGCCGCGACCGGCGAATGGGCCGCACCATTCATCCCACGCCAGGGGCCCGAATCCGGCGGCAAATCCCCGGAACCCCCACTCGTCATTGGACATAGCTCCTCCAGCGGACACTGTGATATTACGATATGACGTACGATACAACGTACGATATATCGTGTAACAATTCAAGGACTCTGGCCGTGTGGGACATCCGCCGCCGGTCGTCCCCTTCCACGATGCCGCCTGAGGCTCCATACTCCATGGAGGGCCCGACGGGCCCCGCGACGGAAGCGGTACGGCGGCAGGACGGGACAGGTCGAGTTGTGAGCTTTCCTCTTTACCGCCATCAATTCTTTCTGGCACGGACTACCGCCGTTACCGCTTCCCCGCTCTCATGAACACGATCCCCGAGGTTCATCTGTCCCAGTGGTTTCCTGCCGTGCGACGCGCGGCGGCGATACTGGTGTGCTCCGGCGCGTTGAGCGCCGGGCTCCATGGTTCTCTCCTGGGGCAGGGTCAGGACGATCTTCCGCGGACGTTGGATAGCGAGTTCTATCGCCGTCCCTACGCGCAACTGGTCAAGCGGGTACTCCAGCCTGCTCTCCGAACCCTGACGTTCGAGACGGAACCAAACGACGATTTCATGATCGCCAACCCCATCGTCCTGGGGGATACGGTCGGTGGCGACATCAACCCGGCCGGCGACGTCGACTATTTCGCCATCGATCTCATCGCCGGCGAGCGGGTGGACTTCGACATCGACGCGTTCGGCATCGGGTCGTCGGCGGATCCGGTGCTGAAGCTATACGAACCGGACGGCGTGACCCTGATCGATATTAGCGACAATCTGGTGGGTCTCGATCCCCGGATCGTATACGAACCAATCATTTCTGGGCGCTTTTTCGTGCAGGTGTCGGACGCCGTCGGCGGTGGCGGCCCGACGAATTTCTTCTATGTCCTCAAGGCGACCATCGTCCCCACTGGTCCAGGCGATCCCACGACATTTTTTGCCCTGGCGCTCGGTGCTCCGATGGGTACGGCCGCGCTCCTCGCCGATGAGTTCGTCGTGGTCGACGCCCTCAACGTCAGGTTGCTCCATGTCGATCGCGGGGGATCGATCGAACTCGCCAGTCTGGTAACCACTGGTCTTGGCCCTCAGATCGACATCGCACGGGACGTTGTGATCGACGGGTTCGGCAACCTATTGGTGGTGGGGCGCCAGAGCCTTTCCCAATCCGTCGTATGGCGCGTCACTCCGGCGGGGGATACCACGTCGTACCTGGTAAGCAACAGCAGTTCATCGTTCTTCTCGGCCATCGTGGTCGACCGGAGCGGTGACATCTGGGTGGCGGACCAAGTCGAAGACAGCAACGCGCCGATGGCGATTGTCCGCTTCGACCCCCTGGGCCGCTTCGTGGAGGCGTTCGACGTGTCGGCGGCCGGGACCGACATGTTCGACCTGGCGTTCTCTCCTGCCGGTGAATTGCACTTCACCAACCTGTTCGGCGACGTCTACAAGTTGGTCGGCGCCGCGCCGGTCATGGTAGTCCAAAGGTCGGGCTTCTCGGAAGGCCTGGCGTTCGATGTTGATGGATACCTCTACCTGGCCGATGGGTCGGTCGGGAAGATCCTCCTCTACGATCCGGCCTACAACCTGGTGAATGATCCGTTCGCAGGAACCAACCTCGCCGGGCCGCTGAACCTGGTATTTGGGCGGGACGCCGGTGGTGGCACTACCGGTCAGCTCTACGCGCTGAACTTCGGATCGGGACTCCCGGCGCCGTTTGCCGGGGCCATGATGGCAGCGGCTGCCGGGTCGACCCGGGCACCGGGCTACCCGGTGTCCGATTTCCTGGTGGTGGCTACGGATTCCCTGCGGAGCGCTCCGGTGGGTTCTCCCTACTCCGACACGTTGGAGGTCGGCGGGATGACAGCGTCGTGGTCCATTCTCAGCGGCAACCTTCCACCGGGATTGTCACTGAACGGTGAGACCGGCGAGATCTTCGGCGAGGCCATCACCGATGGGATCTTTTCCTTCGTGGTCAAGGCTGATGACGGGCGCCTGGTCGGATTCGCCGAGTTGACCATCAACACCCTGACGTTCCAGATCACTGCGGAGGACGTAGCTAACGCCCTGTTTGGTCTGACGACGCTGCCGAGCGAAGAATCGCGGTTCCTCGACACGAATGGGAACGGCAACGGTCAGCTCGATATCGGGGATTTTCGGGCCCATCTCCAGGCCATCGGGCAACTGCCGGGCGGTCCTCAATGAAACAGGTGCTCCGATGGGCTACTGGCCTTGTGATCCTACTGGGTGTGGCGGTATACGGCTGTAAGCTCGGCGACGTCACCGCCGGGAATATCGGCTCGGGTGACACCGATCCCACCGTCGGCACCCTGACTGTGTCGTTGACCACGCCGCACACGGATGACGGAGCCATCCGATTCACCGTGACCGGCCCGTTCGTGACCACGCCGCGTGCTGCTTCGCCTGGGCACTTGGTGTTTACCAGACAACGGTCGCCCCAGGAACTCGACGTGGTGGTCGTGGGCGACCTCCAGGCAGAGGCGATTTTGATATTGCCGGTTCGCGACACGCGGACCGCGCCCGACTACCGGGTGACCATCACCGAAGTTGCTACCAGGGCTAATGCGTTGCGTACGGACCTGACCGGCTATAGTACCCTGGTGCTGCGCTCGGCCCAATAGCCGGTGCTCACCCCCCGGCCTCGGCGCGGGCTTCGTTCTGGAGCGCTTCGCTGGCGTAGATGGCTATCTCGACTCGCCGGTTCTGGGCTCGGCCCTCTTCGGACGCATTGCTGGCTACCGGCTCGCCTTCGCCCAGTCCCTTGTTCGACAGCCGGGCGCTGGATATTCCCTGTAACGTCAGGTAGTCCGCGGCCGACAGGGCTCTGCGCTCGGAAAGCCTCTGGTTGTAAGAGGCGCCACCGACGTCATCGGTGTGCCCGACGATGAAAATGTCGGTGCCCTCGTACTCGTCTAGGCTAAGCGCCAGGTTGCGCAAGTTGGTGCGGGCTTCCGGCTTGAGCTCCGCCGAATCGAAGCCGAACAACAAACCCGAGTCGAAGGTAACCTTGATGCCCTCGCCGACGCGTTCCACCGTTGCTCCGGGAATATTCTGTTTCAGTTCCTGCGCCTGCTTGTCCATCTCGTTACCGATGATGGCTCCAGCGGCGCCGCCCACGACCGCGCCGATGATGGCGCCGGCTGCGGTGTTCCCCGCCGCGGCACCGATGGCGCCGCCCGCCGCGGCACCGCCCGCCGCGCCCACGGCAGCCCCAGTCTGAGCCTTGGTGGCACAGCCGGCAAGAACCGAGGTGATCCCGATCAGCCCGACGGCGAGAATCGATGAAGCGACCTTGCGACGCATACCCGTCCTCCTGCGATGAGAGTCGAATGGAACCGGCCTTCGGTCTACCAAGAATTGGTCGGCGTTGCCAGAAAGATAGTCACGGGGAAGGCAGGTCATGACAGCTGACCCTCTCGGTGCGCCGGTTTCGGGCCAAGTGGCCCTGGACGATGGGCGGCGGCTTGCGTGGTACCAATTCGGAAAACCGTCCGGGAGCCCGGTGTTCTACTTTCACGGCTTTCCCGGTTCCGGCGTAGAGGCACGCTGGGGACATGGGGTGGCGACAACCGCCGGTGTGCGACTCATCGGTCTGGATCGTCCCGGGTTCGGGCGCTCGAGTTTCGATTCCGGCCGAACCATCCTCGGATGGGCCGATGATGTGCTGGCAGTGGCCGAGGCGCTCGACGTCGCCCAGTTCTCCGTCCTGGGGATGTCGGGCGGGGCACCCTACGCGCTCGCCTGCGCCGCCCGCCTGCCCGAGCGGGTCACCCGGACCATGATCGTCAGCGGGCTGGGCCCGATGCCCGAGGGCAGGGGAGGGATCGAACCCGGCATGACGCTGTTCAACAGGGCGGGGTTGTGGCTGGCGCGGCGGCAGTGGGCCGGTTGGCTGCTGGACGCAGGGCGGCCCCTAGTCGAGCACGTTCTTCGGCGGCACACGAGCCGCGTGGTGGCACACCTGGCGCACATATGCGGCCCCCGGGATCGCGAGGCGCTGGAGGTACTCGGGGTCGGCCCGGTGCTGGAGGAGTCGTTCCTGCAGGCGGTTAGATCGGAAGAGCACACGTCTGAACTCCAGTGAGACGGACAGACCCAGTA
>CAJVYZ010000132.1 GCA_913009915.1 uncultured Gemmatimonadota bacterium
TGCTTCTTATTTGTTAGTATCTCCCTCACTCTTGTGCTTGCCTTCTTTGTTCTTTATGTTCTCGTCTCATTTAGTTTGTAGATGTTTTTTTTTTTTTTTTTTTTTTTTTTTTTTTTCAAGCAGAAGACGGCATACGAGATATATCAGTGTGACTGGAGTTCAGACGTGTGCTCTTCCGATCTATCCCCCGCACGTTCGCGTCGTGGTCTGAGTACCAGCAGTTGGTGGATACCCTGGTGCACACGGGTTCGATGGACGAGGGATCGAAGATCTGGTGGGATCTCAGGCCCCATTGGAAGTTTCCCACGCTCGAATTCCGCGTATGCGACGTCTGCACCCGCGTGGACGAAGCCATATGTCTGGCGGCCCTGTTTCAGGCGATCGTAGCGAAACTGTGGAAACTCCGGTTGGACAACCTGACCTTCCGATCCTACCCGCTCGATTTGATTCAGGAGAACAAATGGCGTGCCGTCCGCTACGGGTTGGACGGGAAGCTGATCGACTTCGGCAAGCAACGGGAGATTCCGGCCCGCGACCTGATCCGCGAGCTGGTCGAGTGGTTCCTCGATGACGTGGTGGATGAACTGGACAGCCGGCGCGAGGTCGAGTACGCCCTGACGATGCTCGAGCAAGGCACCAGCGCGGACCGGCAGGTGGCCGTGTTCGAGCGCACCGGTGACCTCAAGGCTGTGGTCGATCACCTCGTCGCCGAAACGGCCGACGGGGTCGTGGGGTAGCCTACCCGTTGCCGCGCGTCTCTGGCCGTGCAGCCGGCTAAGGCGACGGTCAGTGCAGCCAGTTGCAGGCTTTTGGTCGAACACCGCATCACGCCTGAGGCTAGTTTCTTCGGGGAGCGCATGGCCCGTAAAATGCTCTCACCCAAAGCAGGATGCCAGCGTGGGACCGAGTTGCCCGCCGCCCCATTAGGTTGTTTGATTAGGCCTATCCAGGACCGGCGTGAGGAACGCCGACCGGATCCAGAAAGGAACGACGCTCGACCATGGAAGCAGGGCGCATCAATGTTCTGTTGGTGGAAGACAACCCGGCCCACGCCGAGCTGGTGACCCGTAGCCTGGAGGAAAACCGGACGCAGATACGGGTGCACCACGTATCCGACGGTGAAGCGGCCATCGACTACCTCATGCGCCAAGGCCGGTTCAGCCAGCCCGAAACCAGCCCTCGGCCCGAAGTGATCCTCCTCGACCTGCGGCTCCCCAAGATCGACGGGCTCGAAGTCCTTCGCACCGTCAAGAGCACCAATGGGCTTCGGCGAATCCCCGTGGTCGTGCTCACCACCTCCGCCGCCGAACCGGACGTCTCGCGGGCCTACGAGCTTCACGCCAACAGTTACCTCGTCAAACCGGTAGACTACTCGAAGTTCACCCGTCTCATGCACCAACTGGGTTTCTACTGGCTCGAGTGGAACGAGCGGCCCAACCTCTAGACCGTTGCCCACCGGGGCGTGACGGCCTCAACCATCTCGTCCTGGGTTACACCCAGACCGGCCCCGCCGTGACCGACCCGATTAGATCCTCGACAGTATCTACTGTGCGCCGGCAATTCACCGACGTCGTCGGCGACACCACCGGGTGGTTCGTGGTCCGCGCCCCCGGGAGGGCCAACCTCATCGGCGAACACATCGACTACAACGGTCTGGCCGTCTTGCCCATGGCCATCGACCGGAGCATCACCCTCATGGTCCGGCCGCGCCAGGACCGTACCGTGCGGGTCCACAACATCGACCCGCGCTTCGGCAGCCGGACGTTCGAACTGTCAGACGCCATTACCCCGGCCCCGCAAGGAGACTGGGGGAACTATGTCCGAGCGGCAGCCCAGGCCGTCTGTCGGGACCACCCCGATGTCCCTGGCCTGGATGCCGTCATCGGGTCCGATCTCCCAGCTGCGGCGGGCCTCAGTTCGTCGTCCGCCCTGGTGGTCGCCAGCGCCTTGGCGCTGCTCCACGCCGGCGGGCTCCCGATCGACCGCGGCGGCCTCATGGGCCGGCTGGCCGCGGCGGAACGCTACGTAGGGTTGCGGGGCGGGGGGATGGATCAGGCGATCTGTCTGGGCGCTCGGGCCGGCACCGCCGCGCACATCCGGTTCGATCCCCTGGCGCTCGATACCGTCGGCATTCCTGCTGACTGGCGGTTCGTGGTTGCCTCCAGCCTCGTGCCCGCCCGCAAGTCCGCCGAAGCCAGGGCGGTGTACCACCGCCGCACCGAGGAGTGCCGCCAGGCCGCCAAGGAGATCGCCCGGCTACTGGAACTTCCGGCCGCCACCGGATACCCGGCCTTACTGGCCCGCTTCGATACCGACGAACTCCTGGCGGTCGCCGGCGAACTCCGGGATCATCAACTCGCCCGGCGGTTCCGCCACGTCGTCACCGAAGCCCGGCGGGTCGACCGGGCCGTATCAGCGTTGGCCACCAAGAGCCTGGATACCTTCGGGGATCTGATGACGGCGTCGCACGCGTCGCTCAGGGACGACTACCAGGTGAGTTGTCCCGAACTGGACAGCCTGGTCGACCTGGCCAGGGAGAGCGGCGCTGTAGGTGCGCGCCTGACCGGTGCCGGGTTGGGGGGCTGTATCATTGTCCTCGGCACCGTGGAAACCGTTCCCGTCATGGTGCAACGGCTCGACCGAGATTTCTACCGGGGTCGGGTGGCCATCACCGACCTGGATGCCGTCCGCTTCGTCGCTGTCCCCGCCGATGGGGCGACCATCACGGCATCGTAGCCACCAGCCTACCGAAAACCCACCTTCGGCAGCAGCCGGAACACCGCTAGGCCGCTGAGCAGCACGACGGCAAACGCCATCGCCGCGGGCCAGGGTTGACCATAGAGCAGGTAGCCCGTCCCGAACAGCGCTCCGTACACGAAGACACAGCCGAGGGCCCAGCATGCCACCGAGGCCGAGAGGGTGCCGCCAGGGTCGGCGTCCACCTCGACGACACGTTTCCATCCGTGGCCGAATGGCTTGATGGCGTCGTAGAATCGCTGTAGCACTGCCGTGTCTTCCGGGGTCGTCAGGAAGGTGACGGCCAGCCAGCCCACGGTGGTGATGCCGACGCCGATCACCAGAGCCGACGAGGCCGGCAAGGACGCCAAGCCGAGTGCCTCGTGTACGAACTGGAAGTAGATGGCCACGACGAAGGAAATCACCATCGCCGAGATTTCACTCCAGGCGTTGATGCGCCACCAGAACCATCTCAGGATGAACACCAGGCCGGTTCCGGCCCCGATCTGCAGCAGAATCTGAAAGGCCTGGAGTGCGTTGGTCAGCCACAGCGACAGGGCCGAGGCGATGATGATGAGGACCACGGTCGTGGCGCGGCCCACGGCCACGTAGTGGTGCTCGCTGCGATCGCCGGCAAGGAAGCGCCGGTAGTAGTCGTTGACGACATAAGACGCGCCCCAGTTGAGGTGGGTACTGATGGTGGACATGTACGCCGCCGCGAGCGATGCCACGACCAGGCCCAGCAGTCCGTGGGGGACGAATACCAGCATGGCAGGGTACGCCAGATCGTGTCCGATGATCGATGGATCGAGGTTGGGGAAGGCCGCGGCTATTGAATCGAGTGTCGGGTAGACGATCAACGACGCCAGGCCGACGAGTATCCACGGCCACGGCCTCAGGGCGTAATGGGCGATGTTGAACCACAACGTGGCGCCCATGGCACCCTCCTCGGTACGGGCGGCCAGCATCCGCTGCGCCTGGTAGCCGCCACCGCCGGGCTCCGCGCCGGGATACCAAGTGGCCCACCACTGGACGGCGAGGGGGACGATGAACACCGCCGCCGCCGAACGCCAATCGGTAAAGTCGGGCAGGAACGAGAGCTTCCCTTGGAGGGCGGGGTGGTGCAACAAGCCTTCCAAACCACCGACTTCAGGGATAGCCAAGGCGTAGTACGCCGCTGACACGGCTCCGATCATGGCGATCACGAACAGCACCAGGTCGGTAACGACAACGCCCCACAAGCCTGACGTCGCCGAGTAGATGACGGTAACCGTTCCGGCCATGACGACGATCTTCCACGGCTCCAGGCCCAGCAACACGCCGCCGATCTTGATGGCCGCCAACGTCACCGTGGCCATGATCATGATGTTGAAGAACACGCCGAGGTACAGTGCCCGGAACCCGCGGAGGAACGCGGCTGGTTTGCCGCCGTAGCGGAGTTCGTAGAAGGCCATGTCGGTGAGCGCGCCGGAGCGGCGCCACAACTTGGCATAGAAGAACACCGTCAACATCCCCGTCACCAGGAAGGCCCACCAGACCCAGTTGCCGCTCACACCGTTGGTGCGGACGATGTCGGTGACCAGGTTTGGCGTGTCGGTCGAGAACGTCGTGGCCACCATCGACGTGCCCAGGAGCCACCAGGGGAGCTTGCGGCCGGCCAGGAAGAACTCCTGCCGGTTGGCCCCCGCCCGTCTCGCAAACGCGATACCGACGATCAGGGCCATCGCCCCGTACAGCGCAATTACGATCAAGTCGATGGCAGTGAGTCGCATCGGCGGTGCCTATCCTGGAGGGTGGAGATCGAACCGCGCCGGGTAGGTGCCCTCGGAGGTCAGGGCCTCGAGGCGTGCCTGCACAGTGGAGCGATCGGCCGGGTGGGTCAAGCCGAACCACGCTTCGTGGGCCGGGAGCAGACGCACCGTGGCGTCACCGGACATCATCTGGGCATTGACTGCCTCACTCAACAGGAACTCGACTCCCGGTCCATCGGCCTCTCGCTGACCGAAATGCTGGGACTGGGTACGCAGCCTGTCAAAAAGTGCGGGGGTGAAGCCCCAGAGGTTCAGCGACACCCAGGAGTCGCGGTCGAGGACTGCCCTGTGGTCGCTGAGGTCGGTGCCTTCGACCCGGTCTCCCACGTGCCTGACGTCTCGCCACTCACTGATCGCCTCGACCATGTCGCCGTCATCCACCTGGCACATGGCCCGGGACACACCACCCGCCGGCGACAGGGTCGCGGCCAGGGGATAACCGACCACCGCGTATGAGCCTCCCGGGGGAACCCCGCCCAGGTAGCGCAGCAGCGTCGTCCAGGCACGCCGACCGTAGAAGTCGTCGGCGTTGGCGACGGCAAACGGCTCACGCACCAGGCCGGCAGCTGCCAGGACCGCGTGGCCGGTTCCGGCCGGCCGGCCCTCCCCGGCGTCCTGCAGGGCGAACGACACCGGAAGAGGGCCGAAGACGGTCTCGAGGTGGTCTTCGAGCGCGGACCGCATGTGCGACAGGGTCACGATGATGAGCCGGCCGGCTCCGCCACGCAGGGCGTCGAATATTCCGTAATCGAGGAGACTCTGCCCGCTGGGGCCCACGGGCTCCAGCTGTTTCGGCCGGCGATAGCGTGTCGACCGTCCCGCGGCCAGAAAGACGACAGTCATCGGCATTGAGCGGTCAGGGGGTATCTTGGTGGTGGGCCAGGGGCGCAATATGACTCGCCGGTGCCTCGACGCAAGCTTGACAATGCCCGCATCACCCGACGCATCTTGGTGCCACACCGGTCGGCTCACCGTCAACAGGGGACACGCCGTGACATCATCCGCCCTGCCGCCGACGCTTGCCATTTCCCTCCCCGACTGGATCGGTGATGTCGTGCCGTGGGATGACGCGTTCCCCACCGACGAGGCACGGATGGATCTGGCGATCGCGTTGTCACGGGAGAACATCGACCGCGGTACCGGCGGTCCTTTTGGGGCCTGCGTTTTCGAGCAGCAAAGCGGACGGTTGGTGGCCGTAGGGGTCAACAGCGTGCAACGCCACAACAACTCGACACTGCACGCGGAAATGGTTGCCCTGATGATGGCCCAACACCGGCTGCAGCACTTCACCTTGCACGACGAGAGCCTGCCAGTGCACGACTTGGTTACGTCGTGCGACCCCTGTGCCATGTGCTTCGGTGCCGTCCCGTGGAGCGGTGTGCGGCGCGTGGTGAGCGGTGCCACCCGAGACGACGCGGCCAATCTCGGATTCGACGAAGGGCCGGTATTCGATCAGTCTTACCGCTACCTCGAAGCGCGGGGCATCGAGTTCCACCGGGAAGTGCAACGCCAGGCCGCAGTCGACGTCCTGGAACGATACCGTCGAGAGGGCGGCGCCATATACTAATGGGTAGCCCCTGTTTGGTCCCCTTGACGTAACTCGTTAGCGGAGGTCATATTAGCCGCGTTCCCCGTCCACCGTCGGTTTATCGCCGGAGAACGCCCATGGCATGGCGCGTAGTGGAATTTGCAGACACCCAATGGCAAGTCTCGGCTGCGGTCGAGCGACGAGCTCACAACGCCTATTACCGTCTGGTGCTCTCCTTTCGGTCGGCAGGTCCGGACGGTACCTCGGTCTGGGCGCCGTACCCGCTCGAGGCAGACTCCAAGTCGTGCCTGTTCGCCGAAGCGGATCGGCTTTCCACCGACCGTCTCACAGCCCTTCTGGCCGAGCACATCAGCTGAGACCGGCATGACCAACGTACTCGTGCAAGATCTTCGGCGGGTTGCCGAGGCGCTGCAGCAGCTTCATGGCAAACCCGTCGTGGCTGCTTCGATGCGATCGGACCTACGCCAGGTCAAGATCGAACTGGCCGACGGTTTGGTCATCGTCGTGGCGGCCGAGATCGACCAAGACGGCCGGCCCAAGCTGGAAGTGGACGTCGTCCGGCGTCGGGAAGACCCCATCCGGCAGCTGGAGGTCCGCTTCGACAGCGTTTGACCGCTGTCCGGATTTGGCGCCCCCGCCCCCGCCCCCGCCCTCACCACCGACCCATTGAGGCCCGCGCCGCCATGTCGACGCCCACCCCCCCATCTCCTTCCCCCGCTCCCCAAACGCCCCCTGACCGCCTCAAGTTTGCCGAATACGTGATGGACCGGCTTCCCAGCGGACGGTGCAAGGCTCGAGTAGTGCTGTCGTGGCAGGGGGAGGAATTGTTCGAGGGAGTGTGCGAGGGGCTCACCTCTCCTGAGGGTGAGTTGCGCTGCTCGGCGCAGGCCTGTGTTACCGCCCTGACCGAGGCCGTCGAGGGCAAGATCAAGTTCGACTTGCAGATCGGAAGAGCACACGTCTGAACTCCAGTCACACTGATATATCTCGTATGCCGTCTTCTGCTTGAAAAAAAAAAATAAACACAACAATCCAACAACACATAGCAGTCACCGTCTCTTTGATAACATCTTGCCCAATCTGTT
>CAJVYZ010000133.1 GCA_913009915.1 uncultured Gemmatimonadota bacterium
GGACGCTATGCGGCAGCGTAGGAGTCGGGTCAGAAAAGAGTAGGCAGGGAGGCGCGGCGGCTATAGGTCGCGGGCTGGGACAGCGGCATGCGAACAGCGATGGCCGAGAGCTTCGGCGAGGGGAGCAGGTGGCATTGAGTGTGCGCGGGGACGATATCTCCCGACAACTCCAGGCCACCCAACACCTTGAGTTTCATCATTGGTTACGATCGCTTCTCGCTGACATGGTGGGTGAGACCCGGATGGGACCAGCTGTGGGTCCCGGATCGCTCCTGACTAAGGTACCGATCCAAAGACCCTCGTCCAGACCCTTCCATATGAAGACGATGCCGGCGGCCTTTGACTCGTGCTCTCGAGGACCGGTCCCGGGCCCTCAGAACCACACTCGACCTCGTCACTGTCGCCTTGGGGTCGCCGCCCTGCAGTATCGTTCCGGTGTGCGGCGCGCATCGGTGGTGATATGTTTCCACAACCGCATTGCTGTTGAGGAGTGTGACATTGATAGCCTCAGGTATCTCTTTGCGATCGTCCTGTCTCGTCTTGGCGGCACTCGCCGCCTGCAGTGGAGAGGCCGGGCCCGGCGGGGTGGCCGGCCCCGGGAGCGGTACGGCCGGCGCCTATACGGCCACGGCGTTCACGCTCAGCCAGGGCGGGCCGGAAGAAGACCTCCTGGCCCAGGGTAGTGCCATCACCTTGACCCTGCTGACTGACGGAACCAACACCGGACACATGTTCGTACCAGGTGCCCTGACGGGCGGGGCCGATTTCGACGAAGACCTCGACGGCAGGTGGACCCAGACCGGCGACGTCGTCCGGCTGCAGCACTCGGCCGACACCTTCCTGCGAGACATCGATTTGGTCGTGTCGGCCAACAAGCTGACGGGTCAGATGTCGGATCCGACGTTCGTGCTTTCCATAATATTTACCAAGAACTAGACCATACCCCGCGCCGGCCTTGTCCCAAGATGCCGCTTTTGCGTTGTTCCAGCGGGTCGGCGCAACAGCCACTCCGGCTACCTACTCCCACCATTCTTGCGAGTGCTGCCATGGGCTGCACACCGACTCGTTCAAGTCCGGTCTCCGGGCCGCGCTGCGTGAGGACCCCGACATCGTGTTGATCGGCGAGTTGCGGGACCTGGAAACCGCGGCCATTGCCATCGAGACGGCGGAAACGGGCCACCTGGTGTTCGGCACGCTGCACACCACCACCGCCGCCTCGACCATCGACCGCATCATCGACCAGTTTCCCGCCGACCGGCAGGGTCAGATCCGGGTCATGCTGTCGGAATCGCTGCGGGGCGTCATCGCCCAAACGCTGTGCAAGAAGATCGGTGGCGGCCGCGTGGCTGCGCGTGAGATCCTGTTGACCAACACGGCCATCAGCAATCTCATCCGCGAATCGAAGACGTTTCAGATCCCGTCCATCATCCAGACCAGCCGGAAGGCGGGAATGTCCACGCTCAACGACTCGCTCTTCGATCTGGTCAAACGCAAGGTGGTCGAGCCCAAAGAGGCCTACATGAAGTCGGTGGACAAGGCCGGGTTCGAACAACAGCTGCAATCCCACGGGATCAATGTCGCAGCGCTGTTGCGCTGATGACGGCGGGGGCGACAGCGGGGGCAGCGAGGGCGGCGGGGGCAGCGAGGGCAGTGTGCTGTCGGCCGTCAGCCGATAGCCGATAGCCGATAGCCGTCCACCGTCCGCTGAAGCACTGGCCATCGACCCGCCCAGGCCGTATCGTATGGCATCTCTTCCACGACCGACGAACTCGTTCGCCTCACTACCGCCCTGGCCGACCGCTACGACATCGGCCGGGAGCTCGGCGTCGGCGGCATGGCCACCGTGTACTTGGCGCAGGACCGGAAACATGACCGCCCCGTGGCGCTCAAGGTTCTGAAGCCGGAGCTGGTCGCGGTACTCGGGGTCGAGCGGTTTCTGCAGGAGATCAAGACCACAGCCAACCTGCAACACCCGCATATTCTGCCACTGTTCGACTCGGGTGAAGCCGATGGCGTCCTGTACTACGTCATGCCCTTCATCGAGGGCGAAACCCTGCGCGACAAGATCAACCGTGAAACACAACTCGGCATCGAAGAAGCCGTCAGTATCACCAGCGACATCGCTGACGCACTCGACTACGCTCACCGGCACGACGTCATTCACCGAGATATCAAGCCGGAGAACATCCTGCTGCACGACGGACGTCCGATGGTGGCCGACTTCGGCATCGCCCTGGCGGTGAGTGCCGCCGCCGGCGGCCGCATGACCGAGACAGGATTGTCGTTGGGCACGCCGCATTACATGTCGCCCGAGCAGGCCACGGCCGAGCGGGACCTGACCAATCGGTCCGACATCTATTCGTTGGGCAGCATGTTGTACGAAATGTTGACCGGTGATCCGCCGCATACCGGCCCCGCCGCGCAGGCGGTGATCATGCGGATCCTCACGGAAGAACCACGTCCTGTTTCCGACGTCCGACGGTCGGTGCCGCCCAACGTCTCCGGTGCGGTGATGAAGGCGCTGCAAAAGCTGCCGGCCGATCGGTTCGACAGCGCGGCTGCCTTCCACAAGGCCTTGGCGGACACGACGTTCTCGTTTCAGCAGTCGCCACTGTCCACCGGCCAGGTCGTCGTCGGCCAACGTGAGGTCGGCCTCAGTTCGTGGGCGGCGGATGGGCGCTCGAAAATGGCGCTGGCACTGGTTGGTGCCTTGGTGATCGTGCTGGCATGGGCGCTGGTGTCCGACCGTGCAGCCAACGATACCACCGGCGCCGTCCCGGTGATGCGCTTCGGCGTGGACCTCGGGGGCATCCGTGAGCCGGGCGGGATTGCCATTGCCCCCGATGCGTCGATGCTGGTGGTGACCGGCCAGCAGGCCAGCGGCCCGCGCCAGCTGTTTCTCCGTCGCGCTGACGATCCAACATTCGAGGTCATCCCCGACACTCGAGGTTCATATTCGCCGGTGTTTTCGCCTGACGGTGAGTGGATCGCCTTTGCGACGGGTACCGAGATCCGCCAAATACCCGCCGGCGGGGGCCGCGCATCGTCGGTCGTCCAGCACGTCGAGTTCATTAGTTCGATCCACTGGGCCATGGATGGCACCATCGTGTTTGCTTCTGATCGGGGACTCCTGTGGCGTGTGCCACCCGATGGTGGAGAGCCTGAGCCGATCCTGGAATCGGGTGAAATCAGCAACGTGTTTTGGCCGAGAATGCTTCCGGACGGCAATGGCGTGCTGTTCACCAAGATCAAATCGGATAGAATCGGGTACGAAGTCCGGGTGTTGGATGTCGCGTCCGGTGTGGCAACCACCTTGTTGTCCGATGCGAGCGACGCACGCTATCTCGATGAGGGGTTGCTGCTGTACGTCACTTCTGACCAAGCGCTATTCGCTGCGCCGTTCGACCCTAAACGCCGGGAGATTACGGGTGCAGTGTTCCCCGTGCTCGATCAAGTCACGGTCGACCCCGCGACCGGCGGGGCCGGCTTCGCCGTGGCACAGAACGGGGTGGCGCTGTACCTGACCGGCGACATGGCCCCGCTGACGCAGCGCACCCTGGTGCAAGTGGATGCCCGGGGGAACGAATCGTCGCTGCGGTTGCCGACCCGGGCCTACTACGGCGTGCCCCGCTGGAGTCCGGACGGCAGGCGCTTGACGTGGCAACAGGATGTGGGAGACATCTGGGTGTACGATCGAGTGACTGGGGCACGGGACATGATGGCCGGCGGGGGAGGGCACTACAACCCGATCTGGATGCACGACGGCAGCGCGGTCATCTATGGCACCCGGTCGCGCGACAGCACCATTATTACGCTGCAGCCGGTGGACGGCACTGCCCCGGCGGAGGTGTTGTTGTCTCGGCCGGCCCTCGATCTGGCGCTTCCCTGGTCTGTCAGTGCCGATGGCCGGTATCTGGCCCATGGCACGGGCGTCTTCGAGGCCCAGGACTTGTGGGTATTCGATTTGTCGACACGCGAAAGCGTTCCTTACTTGAGAGCCGATTGGGGCGAAGTGGCGCTGGCCATCTCTCCCGACGGCCAGTGGGCCGCGTACGAATCGAATGAAGAGGGGCGCACGGAGATCTTCGTGCGGTCGTTCCCCGATCCCGGTGAGGGCACCAAAGTGTCCGTCGCGGGGGGCATCGGTGCCCGCTGGGCCAGCGATGGCTCACGACTGTTCTACCGAGTCGCCGACACCGTCATGGTGGCACGGGTCGACACCGGCGACCGATTCGAGGTGCTCTCGCAGGAAGTGCTCTACGTTGGACGCAACATCGGGCTCGATCCGCACCCCGACGGAGAGCACTTCGTCGTCATCAAGTCCGTGGTGCCGGACCAGGCGGAGACCGAGTCTCTTCGGCCGCTGCGCCTGTCCCTGGTGGTGAACTGGTTCGCCGAATTGCATGAGCGGTTGGTGGAGCCGGACTGAGTTGGCTGGTGGCTGATGGCTGACCGCCGACCGCTATTCCGCGATATCCAGGATCCCGATGTAAGGCAGCGTGCGGTGCTGCTCCTCATAGTCCAAGCCATATCCCACCGTCCACACATCGGGGATTTCGAAGCCCAGGTAGTCGATCGGGGCGTCGGCGTTGTCTTCGCGCTGCTTACGGACCAAAGCGCAGGTTTTGACCGAGGCCGGGCTACGAGCCTTCAGCAGGTCCACCAGGTAACGCAGCGTCTGACCCGAGTCGATGATGTCCTCCACGATGAGCACGTGTTTCCCCTCGATCTGGTGGCGCAGATCCATCTCCAGCCGCACCTCGCCCGACACGCTCCCCTCGGAGTAACTGGAAAGGGCCATGAACTCGATGCGGCGCGGGATGGTAAGCCGGCGAGAAAGGTCGGCCAGGAAGATGAAGGCGCCCTTGAGGACGCCGACCAGGACGATCTCACCCTTGTCGTGGTATTCGGCGGAGATCTGGGCTGCGAGGTCCTCCACCCGCGCCTGGATGTGGTCTTCGTCGATCAGGACGCGGGGCGGGGACGAAACATCGGCCATGTCAGTGGGTCGCTTTCAGGATATCGCGGATGATCTTGCGGTGGTGGCGATGGTGTACCTGGGCGAAACGTAACCATTGCGGCGGGGTGAAGTATCCCAATGCGGGGTGTCGCCGGGTACACGAATCCGCAGCGAGAATCGGCAGGTGGTCCGCCAGGGCCTCCGCTTCATCCTGCACCTCCGCGAACCCCGATTGGATCGCGGGGAACTCCATTCCATCCGGTTTGGTGACATCGGGCGCCCGGCCCTTGCCGCGAGGGATGAAGCCTGTGCCGATCACCACGTGGCCGCGCCAAGTGGGCCCGCCGGGTCCGTCAGAGGCCATCATCCCCTTGGCCACGGCGTGGAGCCAGGCCAAGATGACGCGGTCGGTCAGGAGGAGATGCTCCAGCTGTTGCCCAATGCTCCAGGCCGATGTGGCCCCATGGCGCTGGGCGCAGACGTCTTGGTCGCTGGCGCGGGCGATGGAGCGGGCGATCTCGTTCACCAGCTCAGCGTGCGAGCGACGGATGTTGGAAGGTAGGGTGATGGCTTGGGTCTCCTGGGCGGTGCGTGGTGCGTTGTGCGTCGTTTATTATTCTACTGCACCCTGCGGCCCCCGCGTCTTGGTAACTGCTGATAATACTCGATCGAAGCAGGGGCGGTAATCAGGGTCGGCCCTTCGAGTGCCCCAGAACTATGGCCTGGCCGATCATGTGCGCCAGCCTGAGCGGCTCGGGAAACCGCCCCTTCCGCAGCGATTGCCGAGCCAATTCGGCGCCCCGGTGCCAGTCGATACCGGCACAGGCGATGTGGAGACCAGGCGCGGCCATCCGTGCCGGCGGGGCGCGCTCGAGAATGCCCCGGCGGTCTTCCAATCCCGCAGCCTTGAGCGCGGCGGCCACCTCGGATCGCGCGGGGTCCCGCCGGGTGGCGATGAGCACGGGCCGGTCCAGTCCCCGGGCGAGCGCGTCCACGTCCACCAACGCCAACCCTGCGATGGTGATCCCGCCAAGCAATACCGCCTGGACGCCAGGAAGAGCGGGGGACCGACCCAGCCATTCCTGCAAGTACTCGGTCACGTCGGCACCATCGACTGGGAAGGAACCGACCATGATGGCTTCGACCTGGTCGGGTCCCTCGGTCATGACCGCTACCAGCGGCACGAGATCCGTCTGCGCCTTGTCGAACGGGGCGTCGTCGATGCCGAGGAAGTGGGGTCGGGGGGAGGACACGGGTTGGTTGAAGACTCCTCGCAGGCCAGGTTATCTCAGCGCTCGCCAACTGTCGGGA
Organism: uncultured Gemmatimonadota bacterium; assembly: GCA_913009915.1. Taxonomy (GTDB): domain Bacteria; phylum Gemmatimonadota; class Gemmatimonadetes; order Gemmatimonadales; family GWC2-71-9; genus N074bin45. The sequence goes on from CAJVYZ010000133.1 coordinate 6,272, forward strand.
GCGAATGGCGAACAGTGGACGGCGGTCGGAGGGCGCCGCCATCACCGCACCCCGCACCCCTCTGGTAAACTATCTTACTGCAAGCCCCTCTTCCCGAGGAACCATGAGCCTGTTCCGCATCCGCAAGGCCCTGGCCCTGGCCGCGCTGGCGACCCTGGGATTGCTGATCGTCACGGCCGACTTGCGATTCCCGGACGGGTCGCTGCAGCGGTCCACCGTGGCGTTTTGGGCGCTTTTGGTGCCGTTGCTGGCCACCATGGTGGCGTTTGCCAGCGAGCGAACTTGGAGTCGATGGCCCGTGCTGGCCGTGGCCATCGCGGTGCTCCCTTGGTCCATGGCTTTCCTCCTGGGCCCGACCTATGGCGCTCCCACGTTCCGTGCCCAACTGGCACTCCTTGCTGGGGTCGTTCTCTTGCTGAGTAGCACGGGGAAGGGCATGGCACAGCGTTATGAAGGCAAGACCAAGGGAGTCGCTTGGGGCGGAGCCAGGATGTCGCTGGTCTCCTGGACCATCGCGGCCAACCTGGCTTCGATCCTGACGCTGTACCTGTTCGTGGCCGGATACCAAGCCAGCACGCCATGGGTCATCGGGATTCCGGCCGTCCTTCTCGTGGGACTCCTCGTCGGCGTGCGGCTGCTGGCCTACCAGAAGACAGCAGGCCTCCTCCTGGTCGGAGTCTGCTGCATCCTGTTCCTGCCGACCGGCGCCTACTTCGTGTGGCGGGAAGCACAGTACGCCGGTGAGGCGATGTTGTTCGCAGTGGCGTTCGCCCCCGGCGTCCTGACCGGATGGGCCTGTCTCCTGGTGTTCGGCAGACCGTTGTTGCGGCATCTAGATCGGAAGCGCGTCGGGGAGGGG
>CAJVYZ010000134.1 GCA_913009915.1 uncultured Gemmatimonadota bacterium
GGGCGCCCGGGACGCGCAAATGCTCCCCGTGGTCGACCGGGTACCGCCCTATCACCTCCGGGGGATCATCGGCCGAACCGAGATCTTCGCGGCCTACGACCGGGCGGTGGACTAGAAGGAAAAGAGGGCTAAGAGGGAAAAGACGTATTAGCCCTCTTAGCCCTCTTTTCCCTCTTTTCCCTCTTAGCCCTCTTAGCCCTCTTAAGCCCTCTTAGCCCTCTTCAGCCCTGCCGTCCATGCCAAAAACCGTCACCAAGCCCAAGACCACCACCAAGCCGACGCGTTCAGAAGTCTCCCGCGGCCTCCCGTTCCGCCCAGCCGCCTTCGCCTTCTTCCGTGGCCTAAAACGCAACAACCGCAAAGACTGGTTCGAAGACCACCGCCCGCAATACGAGAGCGAGATTCGCGGCCCCATGCGCGATCTAATCGAGGAGGTCGATGTTCAACTGGCGCAGGTCGCCCCCGAGTTCATCGGCGACCCCAAACGTTCGATGTTCCGCATCCACCGCGATGTCCGCTTTTCCAAGGACAAGTCACCCTACAAGACCGCGGCGGGAGTGTGGTTCTACCACGCCGACGCCGGCCGCAAGGTGGGTCATGACGCCGAGAGTGGCGGGGCGGGGATCTACTTCCACCTGGCTCCCGACGGCTGCTTCTCCGCTGGAGGGATTTGGATGCCGTCGGGGCCGGTGCTCAGGAAGATCCGTGACGCGTTAGCCGATGATTTCGAGGGTTTCGAGGAGACCATCGGCGGCGCCAAGTTCAAGCGCCGATTCGGTTTGCTCAGCGAAGAGTCGATGCTCAAGCGAATGCCGCGCGGGTTCGACGACGATCACCCAGCGGCCAAGTGGCTGCGCTACAAGTCCTTCACTGTGCACCGGCCGCTCACCAACAAACAGGTAGAGAGCAAGAGACTGCCCAGCACCGTCGCCGCGGATGTCGAAGTCATGCTGCCGTTTCTTCGCTGGCTGAACCTGGCGGTGGGATACCGGCCTCGAACCAGCCGGTTGTAGCACCCGATATTCACCGCCGACCGCCGACCGCCGACCGCCGACCGCCGACCGCCGACCGCCGACCGCTGACCGCTGACAGCCGACCACTGACAGCCGACCACTGACAGCCGACCACTTACTGCCCCGCAGGTCCGTCCAGTTCCTCGATGGTGACGACCGCCGCAGCCCGCTCGTCCCGCAAACGGGCGGCTGTTGCTTCAGCCTCTCGCATGGCCCGCAGGATATTGCTGCCGGCCACCTTGGCCATGTCCTCGTCCGAGTAGCCGCGCCGGGCCAGCTCGGCGAACAGCACCGGGTAGGTCGATACGTCCTCCAGGCCCTCCGGTGCCTGGCTGATGCCGTCGAAGTCGCCGCCGATGCCGACGTGGTCGATTCCCGCCACGTCGCGGATGTAGTCGATGTGATCCGCCACCGTCGCCACCGAGGCAACGCTGTCGGGCGACAGGTACTCGGGCACGAAGGTGACCATCACCACGCCGCCATTGGCCGGCAGCCGCTCGAGGATGGCGTCCGGCACGTTGCGCACCACGTCGGCCAACGCCCGGGCCGATGAATGGGAAAAGATTACCGGTGCTTCGCTCACGTCGAGCGCGTCGCTCATGGTGGCGTGTGAGACGTGTGACAGGTCGACCAACATCCCCAGCCAGTTCATCTCTCGAACGACCGCTTCCCCGAAGACCGTGAGTCCGTCATGCCGCGGCTCGTCGGTGGCGGCGTCGGCCCAGTCGATCGTTTTCCAGTGGGTCAGCGTCATGTAGCGGGCCCCCAAGCGGTAATACGCCCGCAGCACGCCGAGGCTGTTGGCGATGGCGTGGCCCCCTTCCAGGCCCAGCATCGAGGCGATCTTGCCGTCTCTGAAGATTCGCTCGACGTCATCCGCGGTCCCGGCCAGGGCGAAGGTTTCGGGGTAGGCGTCGATCACCTGCCGGGCGATGTCGATTTGTTCCAACTGCACGCGCACGAACTCATCCGGTTCCAAATCGGAGGGGATGTACACCGACCAGAACTGGCCCCCGACCATGCCCTGGCGCAGACGGGCGATATCGGTGTGGCCCGGCGCTCGCCGGGTGATGTCGTAGGCCAGGACGTCGTGCGGGGCTTCAGCGTATTCTCGAATGGCCCAGGGAAGGTCGTTGTGCCCATCGATCAACGGGTATTGTTCCAGGACGGCCTTGGCCCGTGCCAGATTGGTATCGTCCTGGGCCGCGGCAACGCATCCGGCGGCCGCCAGAAGCGTGAGCAAGAGATAGCGGGGCATGAGCAGGTCTCCGTCCGAGGGTCGAGCGTATGCGGTCGGATTCAAGGGTAACGCCGGAAGGTCGTTTCACCAACCGGCCCCTCTCGCCACCATGACGCGACAGCCCTACCCGCCGTGACCCGAAGGAAGAGGCCCAATTCCCACCGCAATCGAGCCTCGGACCGCAATACCTTGCCGCCGCACCCCGCACCCCGCACACCGCACACCGCACACCACGCCCCACGCCCCACGCCCTACGCCCCACCACGCCCCACGCCCCATTTCTACTCCCAGCGCAACGCCTCCACCGGATCCAGTCGCGACGCCTTGAGCGCCGGATAGATCCCGAAGAAAACGCCCGTCACCACTGAGGCGATAAGAGCCGCGGCAATCGACCACAGGGGGATGGTCGCGGGAATCGGCGTAGCAGACCGAACGCCGAACGCCACCAGGGCACCCAGGGCCATGCCCACCAGTCCGCCCATTGCCGTCAGGGTGCTGGCCTCGACCAGGAACTGGAACAGGATCTCCTTCCGGGTGGCTCCCAGGGCCTTGCGTACCCCGATCTCGCGGGTGCGCTCCGTCACCGAGATCATCATGACGGCCACCACACCCACGCCGCCGACCATGAGCGCGACCGCGGACAACACCAACATGACCATGAAGAATGCACCGGTGACTGAATCGAACGCCTCCAGAAACTTGTCGGAGGTGACGATGGAGAAGTTGTTCTCTTTGGATGGTCCCAGGGCCCGGTTCGCTCGTAGTGTGGCGATGACTTGGTCCTGCGCCTCCGCCACGGTGGCGCGCTCTACCGGCATCACCGAGAATTGCATCCAGCCTTTCCGGTAGTTGGCCACCTTCTGAAAGGTGCTGTGGGGGATCGCCATGCGCGGGTTGCTGCCACCGCCGAACAGGCTGGACGCCGCGACGTGCAGCCCGATCACCTGGAACGGCTGCCCGAAGACCTTGATCCGCTTGCCGATCGGGTCGACGCCGGGGAACAGCGACTCGGCCAGTTTGTCGTTGATGATGGCCACGCGGTGGTTGGCGGCGTACTCCAGTTGGGTAAAGTTGCGGCCGGCCGTGATCTCGCCGCCGGTCACCAACACCCAGCTGGGGCTGAAACCGGCGATGCTCACGGAGGGGAGATTGGCGTGTTCGCTCGAAACAGCACCGCCGGTCGACTCGGTGACGGTCACGTCCCGGATGAGTGATTGCTGTCGGATCAGGTCGGCCTCTTCCACCGTGAGCCACGGGTTCCGGCGCCAGGGAGAGAGTTCGTCGGAACCGTCGGAGATCTGTATGCCCCCCTGCCAGTAGCGGAACACATAGAACGTCTTGGGGCCGCCCGATTCTAGTTGCTCTACCACGCTCTGGTTCACGCCTTGAATGGCTGCGGCCATGCCGACCACGACCGCGACGCCGATAGCCACACCCATGATGGTCAGTGCCGCGCGGCCTTTGGCGGAGCGGATCGACTCCAGGGCGATGCCGACACCTTCCATCAGTCTCGCGAAATTCATGACGGTCTTCCGATCAGTCTGCCCGCAGGGCTTCGATGGGATCGAGCTTGCTGGCCCGATGGGCCGGGTATACGCCGGCTGCCATGCCGACGACTATGCCAAGCGTCACGCCTACGCCAATGGACCACGGAGCCACCGCCGCCGGCATCGGGGTCAGGGCTTCGAAGGCGAACGCCAAGCCGAAGCCGAGCAGGATGCCGGCCATGGCTCCCACGGTCGACAACGTGGCCGACTCGACGATGAACTGCATCAGGATATCCCGCCGGCGCGCCCCCAGCGCCTTGCGGATACCGATTTCCCGGGTGCGTTCTGCCACGGACATCAACATGATGTTCATGATGACCATCCCGCCGACGACCAGACTGATGACGACGATGACCGGAAGGAAGGTCATGAGGAAGCCCGAAATCTTGTTCCAGCCCGCCAGTGCTTCTTCCGCCGTCTGCAAGTGGAAATTGTTGGCCTCTTGCGGCTTGAGCCCACGGCGGCCACGCATGAGCGCCTCCGTCTGCTGCAGCGACGCCATCATGGTGGAGACGTCGGCCGACTTCACTATCAACTCGTCGAGCACGTTGATGGGACAGATGAGACGCCGGCCGTGGGCCGTGAACGGCATGATGGCGAACTTGTCCAACGAAATGCCGAACATGGTGCCCTGTTTTTGGACGATGCCGATGATGCGGTAGGGAAGGCCGCCCACCGTCACCGTCTTGCCGAGCGGATCCTGGCCCTCGAACAGTCGCTCGGCCAGGAGGTCGCCGATCACCAGCACTGGGGCGGCGGCTCGTAACTCCTGGGCCGTAAACACCCGGCCGCTGGCGACGTCGTAGTTACGGATGCGGAAGTATTCTGCCTCGGTGCCGATCAGGTCGATGTCTTTGGCCACCTTGCCGTGGTAGCCGATGTCGACCCGGTCCATGCAATACTTGGCCGTCAGGACCGGATGCTCGAGCCGTTCCTCGACGTACTCGGCGTCGGCGTAGGTGACTCGGGGTCGGCGGCGCCACGATAGCCATTCCTCACGGGTGATGTTGCCGGTGCTGAAGCTGGGCCGCTGGCGCAGTTGGAAAGTATTGACGCCGATCAACCGGTTGGCGACCTGGTCTTCCATGTAGGCATTCATGCCCTGTACCACCGAGACCACCGCGATCAGGAACATCACCCCGATCAGCACCCCGATGAGCGAGAATACGCTCTTGAGCTTCTGCGTCCAAATACTCCGGAGCGCCATCCGGATCGCTTCGAACATCGGCATGCTACGCCGCCTTGCCCTGGTTGAGCCGGTCGCTCTCGACCCGCCCATCCTTGAGAACCACCACCCGGTGCGCGTGGGCCGCGATGCTTGGCTCGTGCGTCACCATGATGATCGTCTGGCCCTCGTCGTGCAGCTGGTGGAATACCTGCATGAGTTCGTCGCTGGTGCTGCTGTCGAGATTGCCGGTCGGCTCGTCCGCCAGCAGGAGCGCCGGGCGGTTGACCAGAGCCCGGGCGATGGCCACCCGTTGCCGCTGGCCGCCCGATAGCTCGTTGGGCCGGTGACCCACCCGGTCACCCAACCCGACCCGATCGAGCGCGTCCATCGCCCGCTGATGCCGCTCCTTGGAGTTGACGCCGCTGTAGACCAGCGGCAGTTCCACGTTGTGAAGCGCCGTGGCGCGGGGCAGCAGGTTGAAGGTCTGGAACACGAATCCGATTTCCCGGTTGCGCACCCGCGCCAGCGCGTCGTCGCCCATGCGGGAGACTTCCTGCCCGCTGAGCCAGTACTCGCCGCTCGTCGGCGTGTCGAGGCAGCCGATGAGGTTCATCAAGGTCGATTTGCCCGATCCGGACGGGCCCATGACGGCCAGGTATTCGTTGCGCCGGATGTCGAGCGAGGCGCCTCGGAGGGCGTAGACCACCTCGCTTCCCATGAGGTACTCACGAGTAAGATTCCGTACGCTGATGACCAGATCAGCCATGTCAGCTGCTCTCCTCACGCTGCGACTGACGAACCTTGGTGCTGTCGCTCAGGTCGCGGATGACCTGGTACGGGCCCGCCACGATCGAATCGCCCTCCTGCAGTCCCGACAATACCTGGAAGTGCTCCTCGCCGGCGATGCCGACATTGACCGGAGTGAAGCTGGCCAGGCCGTCGCGCACGATGAACACCCCCTCGGTCTCCTCGCTGTGTCCCACGGCGGCCGAGTCCTGCTCGATATTCTCGTTGGGGAGCACCTCGTGGTCCCGCACCGTGAGCGCGATGATGGGAATGGCGAGCACGTCCTCCTGGACGTCGGTAACGATCCGGGCCGTGGCGCTGAGGTCAGGGCGAATATCCTGCGGTGGGTCGGCCAGGGTGATCTCCACGTCGAAATCCACGGCGCGGTCGCTCGACCCGGCGGAGGTCTGAGTGGCCGTCAACCGCGCGCTGTTGGAGATCTTGGAGATGAAGCCGACGAAGCCCGTATCGGGATAGGCGTCGATGGTGATCCGGACCGAATCGCCTACGGCCAACCGGACCACGTCCGTTTCGTCCACCTGAACCTCTGCCAGAATCTCCGACATGTCGGCGATCGTCAGCAGCAGCGCCGTCTCCCTGGAAAATGTTCCTGGTACCGCCACCTCGCCCACTTCTACGGGCAGGCGAACCACCCGGCCGGCCATGGGGGCGGTAAGCCGGGTCTTGCCCAGCTGCTCCCGGGCCTCGTCGACACTTGCCTTGTACTGGTCCACCTGGGCCTTGCTGGCCTGGTAGTTGGCTATCGACACGTCGTACGCCGTCTGGGACTGCTCGAAGGCCTCCTCGGAAATCAGGCCTTCGCGCTCGTGCAGGTTGCGAGCCCGGCGGAGGTTCCGCTCGGCTTCGGACCGGTTGGCTTCGGCCCGGAGAACGGCGGCTTCACCCGAAGCCAGCAGCGCCGCGGCCCGGTTGACCGCGGCTTGGTACGGAGCGTCGTCGATCTGGATCAGGAACTGGTCTTTTTCAACCCAGTCGCCCTCCCTCACGCCGATCGCGGTGATGCGCCCGGTGATGTCGGCACTGATGTCTACCTTGGTCTTGGGGCGGATGGTGCCGCTGGCCGTGACGGTGGCCACCAGGTCCTTGACGCCGACCTCGGCGATGCGCACGGTTTCCCCGCGGTCACCCCGCTTGGCCGCGCTCATGACGATCACCACCACCACTATGACGACGGCGATCCCCGCCAAACCGAGTTTGGTGCGACGAGACATGATACTCCTCTAGCGTAAGGGACGTCCGACCGCGAACTCCAACGCGGCCAGTGCCCGGTGGTATGCGTACACTGCGTTCACGTAGTTGCCCTCGGCCGTTGCTATGGCATTCTGGGCGTCCGACAGTTCCGTGGCGTT